>JAIXKT010000022.1:24873-58948 GCA_026932145.1 Bacteroidia bacterium | reverse complement strand
TATTAACACCAAGTCTTAAAAATACTACTTAATATTGCGTAACATCAGTTAATAATATCCAAATATTTGGTTTTAGCATTGTACATCAAGGCATCACTCATTTTATTGGTTTGCATTGTAAAATTGTGTGCTATCAAATACCATTTTTCATCATCTATAAATATTGAATTTAAATGGCTTGATGACTGAATTTTTAATTCAGTTGATTGGCAGTCTTTTAGTTGTTTTGGTACTCCTTTTAATAAATCTTGTACAGATATAGTCAAAACTTGGTTATATCCAGTATGCGGCATATAAAGTATATTTTCGTAAATATCTATTTGATGTACTTCGCTTGGTATTCCGAATAAAACAACTTTAATATCTTTTAATGCTTCTTTTTTTTCGTCTAATGTTAGTAAAGTAATATCTGTAATTCGTTCATTAAAGGCGTGGTTGCGTTCACCGATGTTGTTTGAACGTGTTAAAAACCATTGAAAATCATTTAATTGTGTAATTCCATAAAATTTACCTTTCAGAATTTGTTTAAAAAGTTTCTTCTCTGTATCCAATAAAAAAACGCCATTAGAAGTAGAGAAAATTAGTTTATGAAATGAAATATTTTCTGTTCTTTCAAAATCAAAAGGTAATAATTGGTTACAAATATGCTTTTCCTTATAATCAACTAATGTTTCTAAGGATTTATTAAAGCATTGTTCTGCATCAAACAAAGACTTTTCAAATACTTGATTCATTATCTCTTAATTTTGTGTACCTAACAATACGATTTAATTCCTCCAAAAATTTTCTTAGATTCGTTTCCGAAATATCGTCTTGTAGGAGATTTTCAAACAGCAAAATTTTAGTTTCATCTTTGAACTGCTCGTAATACATTTCCCCAATACTAAATTTTTCAAAAATAATTTTTGTCAAGCCGATAATTCGATAATAATTCATCAGGAAACGTCTTTTTCGCCTTTGTAAATAGAAAATGTAAATTCGTTTCAGTTCGTTGAAATTGTTTTCGGTGAGCAGCTCTGCAAAAATATCTGCGTTTTTGTTTTGCTTCATTGTTTCAATTACTTGAAAAATAGCTTTATTAAAAGCCATAGCCAATTATGTCATAAGCGGATTTATCAAGTTCTCTATCCAAACTGAAATTAGATTTCGGTCTGTTGTGATTGATACAAAAAGTGTGTTCAATAATTTTCTTATTTGAAACAACTTGATTGAGCAAAGCCCAAGTCAAATTGCCACGTCTTGCGAATTTATTATTTACTTCAAGATTGATTACAGGATAATAATGCAATAAATCACGATTGAAAACCAAAGTATTTGCACCACGTTTTGAAACGGTTTTTTCTATTGCTTTTAATTCGTTTTGTAACGCTTGTCTTGAAATTGATTTGCCTGAAAAGATTTGTGATAGATTTTCTTCATTCGCTTTTGTGTGATAAATTGGTATTTCCAAATGGTCGCTGTGAATATCAGACAAGTCATAATAATAATCGGGTTTTGTTCTAACATTCAAATAATCGGAAGTAAATACGTTATTCGCCTGATAGCTGTGAAAAAAATCAATCAACTGTCCGCGAATACAACTTAATGCAGGAACAGGCGGGTCGTTACTAATACCGCCAATAATTCCGTCTGTATTTTCCAAATGATGATTGATTATTTCAAACAAATTTGCGGATTGAGAACCATTTGTTACTGTTGTTGAAAACGAAATATCATCATCAATTATCCAATATACAGGTTTTTGAAAGTCGTTTGTTTCTGTAAATAAATGGTGGTGTAAAATTGTTCTGCCTAATGGAATAGAATTTATTTCAGCAAACGATTTGAAAGTAGAACCGTAATGTCCTTTTGCCAAATTTGATTTCCATTCGTTATGTTCTACAATTTTATGAGCAATGTTGTGAGTTTGTAAAATGTCTTTGCACTTTGAAAGGTTTTGAGTTTTTGGTGTATTGTCAATAATTACAAGTAAATTAACAGAAATTTTCTTTTCAATAATTTGTGTAATTATTCTTTCGGTAATTGCTGTGTCACCCGCAATAAAACCAATAATGAATTGATATTTTCCTTTACCTGAAAATTCTATTTCACGTTTTAATATTGGAACATCATTTGAAAAAGTTTCTTCAAAATTTTCTTTAGAAATAGAAAATAATCTTTCGGCACGTTCTAAAAAATCTGCTTTTTCACTATTACTCATTAACGAATGGTACTTGTAATAGAACATTTGCAAACTTCGTTTTTTTCTATCACCACTTGTTGTTACTCTTTCTCTGTCGTTGTCTGTGTGTTGTGTAACAAGATGTTTGTTTACGATTTTGTATTTAGGTTTTTGTAGAAAAACCCGAACGAAAAAATCTCTGTCAATAGTTGCAGAAAGTCCCTCGTCAAAAGCACCTGCTTTTAACAATGTTGTTAATTTGATAAATGTATTTGAACCTGAAATTCCCGGGTTGCCAATTAGAAAATCCTTTTCCGACAATTCATTTGGCAAAACCAATAAATTGTTTTCTGTATTACTGCTTCGCAGTAAACTACCTACTAACAATTCGTAATTATCAGAATTGTTGTTTTCAATTTCTTGTAAATAATTTGGCAACCATTCATCATCATCATCAAGCGAAGCAAAATATAAATCTTCTGAAATTCCGTTTTCTTTTATGATTTCTTCAACGGCTGTGTTTAATGCCCCTGCGTAGTTTTGCGTTCTGCTGTTTCTTAAAGTTTGGAAACCAAAGTTAGCACACAATTTTTGTTCTTTTTCAAAATTGTCGGCTGTTGAATTTGAAACGATATAAATAAAATCAGGTTTACGGCTTTGTTCTTTTACAGATTTCAAAGCTCGTGGCAACAATTCTAAACGATTGTGTGTAACTATAACTGCCGCTATCTTCATTCAACATTTAAAGCGTTTTGTAATTCGTCAAGCGAATTGGGTTTTACAAATATTCTATCATAAGAAGGCAAAGCCTCTTTTTCATTTTCTTTTTTGAAAACCAAACAAGTTGATGTGTAACCAACTTGTTTGACAAGTTCAGTCATTCGGAAATTATATTCTCCCGAAGGGAAACAATAAGCCAAAACATTTTTTCCGATTACACGTTCAATCCATTTTTTTGATTGTTGCAATTCTGTCAACACTTTTTCTTCGTTCATATAATCGGCTGTCAAAAGTGAATGTGTCATTCCGTGCGAACCAATTTCAAAGCCATTTTCAGCAAGTTGTCTAAGTTGCTCGGTACTCATATAATTTACTCTGTTTTGTTTTGGAAGTTTCGCAAACAACTCTTTGAGTAATTTCATTTGTTCTTTTGGTTCTGCTAAATAAAATTTCCGCTTCGTTTCGCCTTTGATGAAATCAAATCTTTGTTCTTCGTTTAAATTCATTTCATCTATACATTGGTAGTAAATGTCAAGAGGTAAAACCGAATTGTTTTTGCACGGCTCTACAACAGGAAAAAACGTTGCTGTCGCATTGTATTTTTGTAGAATTGGCAATGCAAATTCAAAGTTGTCCGAATAGCCATCATCAAAAGTTAAAGCAACAAGTTTGTTTTTTTTGTTTCTCGATGCTATTTCTGAAATCGTAACAAATTCAAAATTTTCATTTTTCAGTAACGATAAAACTGTTTCAAAGTATTCCGATGAAATCAATGTCCCAAATGTTGTGTAGGCATTGGGTTGCGTTATGAGTTTTTCAGGTAAAACTCTATGTAACATCAACACTTTAGCCATTGTCAAGATGTTTTAAAATTTCGTCAATAGAATTTACAGGAATTAGCAAACCGCTTTGGCGGTTATACCAAACCAACTCAGGAATTAAGAAAAACAGAGATGCGGAAAATAAAACTGGTCTTGAAGCAAGGATTTTAATTCTATCTTTCGATTTTTGAGGGAATCGAAAAAAAGATGGGTTGCTTTTTTGAACTCATCAACCGTTTCATAATAGCGGTTGTAGAGGGTTTCTTTTTTATAGAATTTCCAAAGCCGTTCTATAAGGTTGAGATTCGGTGAGTAAGGAGGTAAAAAATGTAATTGTATGCGAGGATGATCTCTGATGTATTCAGCAATCAGTTTACTTCTATAATATCGAGCATTGTCGGCAATGACATGTAGTATTCCTTGGGGTTGGTGCAGTTGCATTTTCTCAAAAAGCGCTACGGTGGACTGTGCATTGATGGTTTCTGATTCTTCTATAATTACTTCTGCTTTGGCCGCATTACAGGCTCCGTTAATATTCATTCTTTGCCTGCCGGTATTGGCTTTTATGGCTTTTTCTTGCCCTTTCTTTATCCAGCCGTTGGCAGGGATAGAATTATGCAAGGGATGTACTCCGTCCATAAAATAAATCTCATCTTCTTTCCCCTTTTGCGCTTTAAGTTCCCTATAGGTTTTTATAAACTCCTGCTGCTTTTGCACATCGCCTTTGCCCGGCAAATGTTTGGTTCGCTTATACACAAATCCTAATCTATCTAATAGTTTGCGAACTCCTTCCACCGTGTATTCTACTTGGTAGGTGTTTTGGATGTAATGTTGTATGTCTTTTGAATAGGCATATAAGTGTTTTTCTAAATGAGCGGAAAGTGATTTTTCTTCATCTTCACTTAAATACCCCTTGGGAGCACAATAATTAAATTGCGTTAGCGCTTCTATTCCTTGTGTCTTATACAACTCGTATGCAGTCCGCGCGGTGTTATCATCTAACAGCAATAAATCTGCCGTTTGTGCATAGCTCAACCCTTTATTTAAGCACAAAATCACCTTGAGCCGGTCTGCTAAACGCTTATCTTTTTGTTTGCGATGAGCTAACTGAAGGGCAAGCACCTCATCTATCGTCAGAAAGTTTTTATCGGGATGTTTGATGTTGCAAAGTTATTACTCCCTCGCTTTTTTTAAATTACCGAACCCTTTTTTTATCAACTTTAATTTCTTGATATTCCTAAATCTTGGTTACTTTGGTATAGCTATTGTGATTCATAACGCTGATATTCAGGACAGAGAAGGAGCTAAATATGTTCTTGAAGAATTAAGATATAAGTACCCTAGATTGACAAAAATATTGGCAGATCAAGGTTATACCGGTAACTTAGCTGAATGGATTTTAAAAAGTTTGAATTACACTTTGGAAATTGTAAAAAAAGTGGCAGGAATTAGTGGATTTAATGTCTTACCCAAGAGATGGATAGTTGAACGAACTTTTGGATGGCTTGGTTTTCAACGAAGATTGGTTAATGACTATGAATTCCACCCTGAATGCAGTACAAGCTTTGTACACTTAGCTAATGATTAGAATTATGCTTAACAGAATAAAAAAATAAATTTCAAACAACCTCTTAACAATTTTTACACCATTTTTAAACAACCTCTTAACTTCGTCCAATAGAATAATTATATTTGCTGCAAACAATGAGCTATGTTTGCGAAGCGAAGTTCCAGCGAAAAAAAAAGCACAATAGATGCTCCTAAGTATCATCTTCTTGGAATTCGCACCGCTATCCCTATCTGGCAGCTATGTTGGCTATTAAACCAAAAATACCAGTTTGAAATAGTCTTGCATAGTAGCCAAACAAAATATTCTGAAAATCCTCATTATTTAGGAAAAGACCAGCTAACTGATTGCGAATTGATTATATATGAAAAGTTGGACTGGCTTACTTCACTCAAAGCACAACAGCAGTTAAACCAATTTACAGCTTTTATGGTTATTATTCCACCTGAAGATAGTAGTTTAGACGCAAATTACTATCTTCAATTACTCAATCCGATTTCAGAAATAGAATATTCCGCCGTTATTCAATATCCAATTTTTAGCAAAATAAAAACATGATAGAGGTATTTCATAGTAAGACAAAGATGGTCTGCACGATGGGGCCGGCTTGCACTCCGAAAGACATTTTATTAGAAATGAGCAAAGTAGGGTTAGATGTTTGCCGCATCAATATGTCCCACGGAACCCAAGAGCAGCACCAGAAAACCATAGATTTAATCAAAGAGATTAATGCTGAGCATGACTTAAATCTATCTATTTTGATAGATTTACAGGGACCTAAACTCAGAATTGGCAAGTTAGAGCAACCGTATCCCATTCAAAAAGGAGATATTATTGAGTTGTGTACTGCTATTCAGGAGCAGGAAGGTAATCGGCTACCGATGGTTTACGAAACCTTTGCCAGAGATGTACATATTGGGGATCTGATATTGGTAGATGACGGCAAGGTGGAATTAAAAGTATTAGAATCCAATGGCACAGACACCGTAAAGTTGGTCGTTGCTCATGGAGAAGAAATCGGCTCTAAAAAAGGTGTTAATTTACCGTATGTAAAAGTTTCATTACCCAGTATTACTGAAAAAGACTTATCGGATATAGACTTCGCCCTTCGTAATGGGGTTCATTGGATAGCACTATCTTTTGTCAGAACTGCGATGGACATTATAGAGTTACGGCGATATATTGAAAGAAAAAACTCCAAAGCACGGATAATTGCGAAGATAGAAAAACCGGAAGCTCTACGAAATATTGACTCCATTATCGAAGCAACGGATGCCGTAATGGTTGCCCGAGGAGATTTAGGGGTAGAAATTTATTTAGAGGAAGTTCCTATTTGGCAAAAAATTATCGTTTCAAAATGTAATATAGCGGGCAAGCCAGTTATTGTAGCTACACAGATGTTAGAGTCTATGATTGAAAATAAGCGTCCGACCCGCGCAGAAACTACCGATGTGGCTAATGCTGTTTTAGACGGTGCTGATGCCTTGATGCTCAGTGGCGAAACGTCCGTTGGTAAACATCCAGTGGAAGTCGTACGGGTGATGCAAAGTATTATCTCTAAAGCAGAACAGCAAGAGTCTATTTATCACCGAAATATGACTGCAAATCCGGAATCTCCAACCTTTCTGGCAGATGCAACCTGCGTAACCGCCGTAAAACTTGCTCTCGAAACCAATGCTAAAGCCATCGTGAGCATGACCAGTTCCGGATACACCGCATTCCAACTATCCAGATGCCGGCCAAAAGCGAATATCTACATCTTTACGGATAATAGAACCATGATTAAAACACTGAGCCTCGTTTGGGGAGTTCGTGCGTTTTACTATGACCAATTTAAAGGCACGAACGAAACTATTGATGATGTGCTGAATCTATTAGAGCAAGATAGAATCCTTACCAAAGGAGATGTTGTTATCAACACAGCTTCTATTCCGCTACATGCCCGTAAACGAACCAATATGCTGAAAGTAACGGTTATAGAGTAAAACCCTTATGATTTGGCTATCTCCGCCAGAGCTAACAGGGTTAGAGCAAGAGTCTATTAATCAGGTTATTGAATCAAAATGGTTAGCACCTAACGGCCCTGTTGTAGCTACATTTGAAGCACAGTTAGCTCTATTATTTTCGTTAGACGAAGTTATCGCTGTCAATTCCGGCACTGCTGCATTGCATTTAGCATTGATAGCTCTGGGAATTTCTCACGGCGATGAAGTACTTTGCCCAACCAATACTTTTGCCGGAAGTATTTTTCCGGTAATTTATACCGGTGCAAAACCTATTTTGGTAGAGGCTTCACCGGAATCATGGACAATATCGCTGGATTGGCTGCAAGAGGCTTTGGCTTCCAGACGGAAAGCAGGTGCTACTGTTAAGGCTGTGATAGCTGTGGATTTATACGGAATGCCCTGTAACTATGCAGAACTGCTCCAATTTTGCCATACAAATGAGCTACTACTAATTATAGATGCAGCAGAATCTTTGGGATCTACGTATCAACAAAAACATACTATTGGTTTGGCGGATGCCGGTATCGTTTCATTCAATGGGAATAAGATTATCACTACATCAGGAGGCGGTGCGTTGTATCTTGCAAACCCACAGTACCGAACAACAGCCCGAAGAATTGCCAATCAAGCAAAACAGCCGGTTCGTTATTATCTGCATCAAGAAATTGGTTATAACTACAATCTAAGTAGTCTATCGGCAGCTATTGGTTTAGCCCAACTACCGGAACTAAGTTGGCGGGTTCAGCAAAAAAGAAAAATATTTGAAAATTATCTGCACTTACTTACCGGAAAAATCCCATTTCGCTTTCAGCAAGAACTTGACCCCGCAACATCTAACCGGTGGCTTAGTGTGTTTTATTTTCCTGATATTTCATTCAATTCTATAGAAATTATTCAAAATTTTGCTAATAAACAAATTGAACTAAGAACTGCATGGAATCCAATGCACACTCAACCAATTTTCCAAGAAGATTTGTACTTCGGGGATGGTTTTTCAACCAAATTGTTTCAAAATGGGCTTTGCCTGCCTTCCGGCATAAAACTAACTGAAAATCAACAAGAAAAAATTATTGATATGCTCATTCGTCTGTTGGTATCTTGATTTACTTTAAATTTTGATTTTCAAATAGTTGTGATTTGTTTTTGTATTTTAAGTTTTAAATAGGTATTTTGCAGCTACGATGAATAAAGGCTTATTGTTAGATAGAGACGGAGTTATTAATGAGGAATCTGGTTATATCTGGGAAAAAGGTTTGTTTCGTTTTCGAGAGGGTATTTTAGATCTCATACGTGCAGGGGTTTCGTTGGGCTACAAGATTGTCGTTATCACCAATCAAGGTGGGATCGCAAAAGGGCTTTATACGCATGAACATGTAGCTGCCTTGCACGCCTATATGTGCAACCATATAGGGCAATCAGGCGGACGAATTGACCACATTTTTTATTGTCCTCATCATCCCGATGTCGAAAAATGTTTATGCCGGAAGCCACAAACGTTATTTTTTGAGCGTGCTGTAGCTCAGTATGATTTACAAAAGACAAACACTTGGATGCTGGGAGATAAAGCCCGAGATTTAATGCCTGCGCAATGGATTGGGCTGAAAACGGCCTTAGTAGCAGAAGATGATTTTCACGCAGACTTAGTGTTGAATCACCCCGGCGAACTTATCCCATATCTAAACTAATTCAGGAATGTATTCTTGGGAATGGCAGGATTATCTTATTGGTATAGTTGCTCTAATAACAATCTATTTTTTGAATCGCCATATTCGCTTTTTTTCTTTTGAACGCAAAGTTCTGACTTGGGTAGCTATATTTGGGTATTTAAGTACTTTTGTTATCTGGTTGATAATCAGTACTTTTTGTTCAACAACTCGGGATATGATTTCTTATGTACATGATGCTAAGTTGCTGAACCAACATATTATTCATTATTCGGATTTTACGACTAAGATTTGGCTGAGCTGGGAATTTAATCCCCAAAGTCAGGCTTCAAATCACACATTAGATGAACCGAAATACGGTCAAAATGGTTTTGCGTTTTTTTATAGCAAGATTTTAGCTGTTTTACTTTGGGGAACAGCACATTCGATTGTGGTACTGTGGTTTTTGCTCGTTATGGTTTGCTGTAGGATTCACATAGAATTTATTTTCTGGTTATCCAATCGTTATTTTGGGAATGTGTTTTTATGGCAGATAGTATTGCTTCTTTGGCCTTCTCTATTTGTTTTTTCTACTGATCTTAACAAAGAGCTTATGCTGTGGCCAGCTTTCTTAATTTGCTGGATGGATTCTGACTATTTTATGGTTAGCCGCCGGCCTGTTTTAGGTAATTTTTACCGTTTCTCACGTTGGTTAGTATCAGCTTTTTTATTGATAATCATAAAACTGTATCTATTTGTAGCACTTTGGGGGATTTTATGTTTTTATTATGCTGTCAGGTTTTTGGTATTCCAAAAAACGATTTTGTGGCGGTATTTTCTCTTAATAAGTATTCCATTAGCTTGTTTTCTGTATTCAAAGCAATTTACTTTTTTTTACACGATACATCAGGCCTATTCTACGCGGCAATCTGTGTTGGGAAATGAATGTAAATTAGAACAATCCAGTAATACGATAAAAACACCTAATTTTGAGGTAAGTTATCGAGGTTTTTGGGAGCGATTTCCACAGTCAGTGTTGATTACTTTTCCGGGATATTTTCCTTGGCAGGTAAATTCCACTTGGCTAAAGTTTCTTTGTACCGAAAATATATTGTTAGTGGCTTATCTGGGAATAATGCTGTTTTTAATTATGCGTTATTTGCCCGGTAAGCAACTGGATGATAATAGTTTGCTCTTTTTATCCTTAATTATTTTCGGAATAGTTTATGGTGGGTATCTTGGTTTATCCGTTGCCAATGTTGGCGGTTTGATGCGCTACCGTATTTATGCATTATTACCCTTGCTGGCAGGTCTTACTGGACTGGCAAATCAATCATTATTCACTACCTACAAAAGATAAGCGCTTAACTGTGATTCAGAAAGCATAACTTATCTTATTAAAAGATAAGTTATGCTTTTGAACTACTATGCAGTTTATCCAATCTTTTGCAGTATATCCTTTTTCATTTCGGTAACTTCTGCCTTTAAAAAACCATGAACAGCAATTTTACCTTCTCCGGTGGTTTCAATAATGATGGTAGAATAACCTATAAAAGGACATTCGATATTTACGGATGAAATCCTTGAAAATGGGATTGTCTTTTCCTGATTGTTAAACCAACTGGGTAATTGTAACGTAACGCCGTTATCATCTATAATTAGTTTTGCTGGAAATGTAGTATTTCCCTTAGAGATCCGTGAAGCTGTATATTGTTTCATAAATTTGGTACTCAATTACAGAAATTGGTTGTAACAAAGATAGGCAACAAACAATCTGATCGGTTGATTCTACAACATTATCTATTTAAAATAGGATTGTCTAAATATCAAATACTTAGACAATCATGCCGGCTCCAATGGTTTCATTAGTTGCTTCGTCTATCAGGATAATGCTTCCAGTATCTCTATTTTTTCGATAGCTGTCATACAGAAGTGGCTGCATCGTTCTGAGGGAAATTCTGGCAATATCGTTCATCTCGATGTTATTATCGTCTTCAACCTTTGTTAAGGTATTGATATTCATTTTATAGCGAACGTCTCTTATGACACAACGTGTTTCTCTTGTGGTATGTTTGATGGCATATTTACCGCCAATGTTCATTGGTTTTTCGTTTAACCAGCAAATCATCACATCAATATCTTGGCCTACTTCGGGTTGGTTATTTTCCCGCACAATCATATCCCCTCGGCTGATGTCTATATCGTCTTCTAATGTGATGGTAACGGACATTGGCGCAAAGGCTTCGTTTAATTGGGTTTCAAAAAGATCTATTGTTTTTATCGTAGATTTGAATCCGGATGGTAATATGACCACTTTATCTCCCGGGCGAAGTTTGCCTCCGGCCATCTGGCCTGCATATCCTCGATAATCATGGTATTTTTCTGATTGTGGGCGAACAACATATTGAATCGGAAAACGTGCATCTATGTTGTTCGGGTCACTTGAAATATAGATATTTTCCAATAAATACATTAAGGTTGTTCCTTTATACCAAGGCATATTTGAGGAGGTATCTACTACGTTATCTCCTTTTAGTGCTGAAATGGGGATAAAGTGAACGTCTTTTACGTCAATTTTATTAGCTATTTGCTGAAATCCTTTTTGGATATTGAGAAAGTACTCCTGTTTATAGTCCACCAAGTCCATTTTATTAACACAAATAACGATGTGTGGAATTTGAAGTAAAGAGGCGATATAAGCATGGCGGCAAGTCTGCTCTACGATACCATTACGGGCATCTACCAAAATCAAGGCAACGTTAGCTGTGGATGCTCCGGTAACCATATTCCGGGTATATTGAATATGGCCGGGAGTATCTGCAATGATAAACTTACGCTTAGGTGTTGAAAAATAGCGATAGGCTACGTCTATCGTTATTCCTTGTTCTCTTTCGGCTTTTAAACCGTCTGTTAGCAGTGATAAATCAACATTTTCAAAACCTTTTCGGGTAGAGGTTGCTTTGATAGCATCTAATTGGTCTTCAAATATAGATTTACTATCATAAAGGAGTCTTCCGATGAGGGTACTTTTTCCGTCATCAACGCTACCGGCGGTGGTAAAGCGCAGTAGCTCCATATCAAGATATGCTTGGTTATCTGTAAAATTCTGGTTCATTATTCGTTATATTTTTAAAAGTAGCCTTGTCTTTTTCGGTCTTCCATAGCGCTTTCTGAGCGTTTATCGTCTGAACGGGTACCGCGCTCTGTAACTCTGGATGATGCTACTTCATTAATAATATTTTGTAAAGAATTTGCTTCTGAGAGGACGGCTCCGGTGCAGGTCATATCACCTACGGTGCGGTATCGCACTCTCATTACTTGGGCGGTTTCTGTTTCTTTGGTTGGTATGTAGTCAGATTTAGCTAAGATTTGGCCGTCCCGCACAATCACTTCACGGTCGTGGGAAAAGTAAATGCTGGGGATTGATATATTTTCGATTAAGATATACTGCCAAACGTCCATTTCAGTCCAGTTAGATATTGGGAAAACACGGAAGTGCTCACCAATTCTTTTGCGTCCGTTGTATAAATTCCAGAGTTCGGGGCGTTGGTTTTTGGGGTCCCACTGTCCAAATTCATCTCTATGGGAGAAAAATCGTTCTTTGGCGCGCGCTTTTTCTTCATCGCGTCTTCCCCCGCCCATTGCTACATCAGCTTTTAACTCTTCTAAGGCATCTAATAAAGTAACTGTTTGTAAGGCATTTCGGCTGGCGTTGTACCCTTTTTCTTCCATAACTCGCCCGCTATCAATGGAATCTTGAACGTAACGAACCAATAGATTTCCGCCAATTCTTTCCATATAACGATCTCGAAACTCAATAGTTTCCGGAAAATTATGCCCTGTGTCTATATGCAAAAAAGTAAATGGAATTTTGGCGGGAAAAAAAGCTTTTCTGGCTAAATGGGACATTATAATAGAATCTTTACCCCCTGAAAACAGCATAAAGGGTCTCTCAAAGAGTGCAGCTACCTCTCTAAGCACATGGATAGATTCCGCTTCTAAAACTTGTAAGTGGTTTAATCGAGTGAGCATATTTTAGGAATATTTTAATTTAGGTAAAACTGTTTGTAAAACTTGTTGTAGGCAAGCCTCAGGCGAAGAAGCTCCGGTAAGTAATTCTAATTCAGGATTTAAAGGGGGTTCAAATGGAGAGCTGATACCTGTAAATTGCTTGATTTCTCCGGATCGAGCTTTTTGATACAAGCCTTTTACGTCCCTTGATTCACAAACAGCAAGCGAGGCATTAACGTATATCTCAAAAAAGCAGCCGTTATCTATTCGGCTTCTGACAAAGTTTCTATCAGCAATCATGGGGGAGATAAAGGCAGAAAGCACAATGATTCCAGCATCTACAAACAAGCGGCATACTTCACCGATACGGCGAATATTTTCTGCTCTATCGTCTTCCGAAAAAGATAGGTTATTATTTAGGCCAGTTCTAACGTTATCGCCGTCTAACAAATATGTTTTGTAACCCATTTGATACAGTTCTCGTTCTACTAAGCCGGCCATTGTTGATTTTCCGGCACCGGAAAGGCCGGTAAACCACAATACTGCGCCTCGTTGCTTGAGTAACTCTTCTCGGCTCTGTTGCGTAATCTGGTGCTGATGCGGGATAATATGTAGTACCTCACTCATTTCAAGGTGCAAAGATAATAAATACCAATACAAAAAAATAAAAATATCAGTTCAGTAGGAATTTTTAATTATTGGATATTGGCCACTTAAATTAGCTCAACTGCTTCCGGTAGGTGGCACACAAATAATTCTGAGTTCCGTTCCTTTTCAAGCCAATTTTGGATATTTTTGTGCTTTGGCAATGAAGATAAGTGATTTTGGGTTTGTTTTAGGCATAAATTGTAAAGCTATTCCTTCATTGCCAATCTTTTTGTCATACTTTCTGAGCCAAAGCCTTCTATTTAACTTTGAAACTTTGTAGCACTTATGCCCCAAAAACAGGATATTTTTTTCGGTATTTTATGTGTTTTTTTATGTAACTTATTTTTGCCTGCATTAGCACAAGAAAATTTGGTAACCCTAAGCGGGTTTGTCAAAAATAGTAAGGGTGAACCTTTACCGTATGCTATCCTAACCATTGCAGGTACCACAAACGGTACAGTAAGTAATGCAGACGGCTCATATTCATTCAAATTAGCACCGGATACTTATACATTTCGGGTCAAATATCTGGGATACCAAACCCATACAGAGGTTATCGAATTATTTAAAGACAAAAAAATAACCTTTAAACTAATTGAAGAAGACTTGTATTTGCCGGATGTTATTATTACGCAAGACGGGCGAGACCCTGCCTACGGAATTATCAAAAATGCAGTGGATAGAAAGGCATTTTACAAAAAACTGAACCCAGCGTATCAATTTAAAGCATACACTAAAACCAAAATACAATTGTCGCCAGACAGTAAAATGGATGTAAAAAAACTCAAAGAAATTGTAAAAGATCTCGGAAACGGAGTTTTGTACCTTTCTGAAACTATATCAGAAGTTTATGTCAAAAAACCCGATATTAAAGAAAAAATAATCGCCTCCCGAGTAAGCGGAAATAAAGAATCTTTTTCATTATTCGGAAACCTATTTTTACAATTTTCTTTGTATGAAGAAAAAGTAGAAATCGGCTCAGGAGAGCGCGCTTTCATATCGCCTTTGGCAAACAATACCTTTTTTTACTATGACTTTAAACTTTTGGGAAGCACCCGAGACAATAACCGTACAATCTATAAAATTCAGATTATCCCCAAAAGAAAACATGATCCGGTATTTCAAGGAACTATTTACATTGTGGATCAATCCTTTGCAGTTCAGGGATTCGATTTGCTATTAACTGATAATCAACCTATTGAATATGTAGATTCTATTCGGGTTTATCAAACCTATGTTCCTTATTCTGAAGAAGTCTGGATGCCTTTTCAAGTCGGGTTTGAGTTTAAAGGCTCTTTCTTAAAATTGCATTATAGCGGTTCTTCATCTTCAGTATTATCTGAATATCAGTTTACAACACCCATTCCGCAAAGAGATTCTTTATCACTCCCCAAAGTGGATTCTAAACCGACCACTAACCCCAAAAAGCAAGTTAAAGCCAAGACTACAACACCGGATAAGCAACCGAACAAAACAAAACCTAAAAAGGAAGAAGACCCCTTCAAAAACAAAAATGAAATTTTAACCGTAGTTGAAGGAGCTAACAAAAAAGACTCTATTTTTTGGGTACAAACACGCCCCGTCCCCTTAGACTCATTAGAAGCATCTGATTTTGCCTACAAAGACAGCATCGCCAACTTAGTGAATGACCCGCATTACGCAGATTCACTGAATAGGAAAAACAATAAATTGACTTACAATAAGTTAATGTTTGGTTATACCTATAAAAATATTCGGAATAAAAATACATTTCAACTTAAACCGTTATTAGAAAACATCAGTTTTAATACGATGGAGGGTTTTTTGGTAAACCTAAGTGGAACAAAAACTTGGTGGTTTGGGGAAATTAAACGGACAAAGTTAGGGGGAGACCTACGTTATGGCTTTTCTAACCGAAAAATTTCTTATCAACTGCTGTTAGACCATTACCTATATCCCAAACAAAAGTTATGGGTAGGTGCGTCCGGAGGGTATTATGTGAGCGCGTTTGGAGAGCAGGAGCAGATTAGCACTACCGTAAACGAACTGTATTCTTTGTATGCTCGGCAAAACTATCTTAAAATGTTTCAACGTACTTATGCTCAGGTATATGCCAAAGGTGAAGTTACTAATGGCCTGAAACTCAAAGCTGCGGTTACTTGGGAAGACCGCCACAGCCTCGATAACACCTCCGATTATAGCTTTAAACGTTCTGACCGCCCATACCTAAGTAATATTTATATCCCTAACCATCAGGCACTTATTGTAGATTTATCTGCTGATATTGTATTTGCGAACCAATATATTTCTGTTCCGGAAGGTAAAATGAACTTAGGTTCTGCTTGGCCGGAACTCACCCTTCGCTACCGGCAAGGGCTGCCATTCAGCACCACAGCCTCTACTTTTCAATGGGCAGAAGCTATTTTAAAGGATGATTTTAACCTGAAATTATTCGGCACCTTAAATTGGATGATACGCTACGGAAGCTATTTTGGCAATCGAGATAAAATATATTTCCCTGATTACCAGCATTTTAAGGGAAATCAAACAATATTTCGCAAAGAAACTTTACGTCAATTTTCTTTATTTGATTATTACTCTAACAGTACCGCTCAAAGCTGGTTAGAAGCACACATAGAACACCAATTTGGGGGCTTTATCTTAAACAAAGTGCCACTTATTCGCCGACTTAAATGGCATGAATTTATGGGTGCTCATTTCTTGGATACCCCAACAACTCGACACTTAGAAGTCTCTGCCGGCATTGGAAACATCCTCAAAGTAGTGCGTTTTGATTACCATTATCGAATTTTAGGAAATTCTGCATACCAAAACGCTGTTACGGTTACCATTAATATTCCATTTAATAGAGAATAATTTAAACTATAATTAATTGGTTTTTAGTTTTTTAATAAGTTTATCAATATAGTTTTTGTGGAAATTTAGGTTGGTTTGGTTTTATATGGGGTCAACTTTCCAGATACCTTTTTCTTGGTGAAAGCCGATACTTAGGTTTAGTTCAGGGTAGTGCCAATAGAGTTTTTTTCCGATATATTTTATTTGTTGGGGAAGCCCTAATTGGAAAAAGATTCTACTTTGGTCGTTTTGCCATGAGCCAAATTTTTCTTTTGCTAACTTAATTTGTTGATAATATTTTCCGATTTTTAGATAAACAGGTTCTTGATAAACAGGCTGTTTTTCCCAAAAATGAATAAATTCATTTTGTTTCAGTTCTTTATTAGGGATTTGTAGAAGAGTTTGTATTTCTTTGTTTGTGGTGCAGTAAATCAGTTGTTCGATGGCATCATCTATATTTTCAAATATCTGATTGATTCCATTCCATGGTAAGATGAAGGATTTGCTGGATTCTCCAATTACTTGGTCATCTGCGAACCAAATCCATTGTACTAAGTATTCTCCGGGGTCTAAGTTGGTTAAGGTTATTTTTTGGTTCATGGTTTGTTTTTTTGTTGTTGGGCGTACCACGTGAGATTGGTATTCAACTGGTACATAGGCAACTGCATCGGGATTAGAGGTGGTATTATCTCGTTTAAGCAGGGTTTGCTGCAGCACAACGGGCTTACTTATGATTCCCTGTGCAGCTATTTCAACCTGCAATATTTTAACATCAACCGGAAAATATTTACTTAGAATTGGGGTTTGTGTTTCGCTGTTGAGAAACATTGGTAAGCTTGTTTCTATCTTGTTGTGTGCCGGAAGTGAGTATTCGCTTTGCCATAAAATATGCCGGCGGGTAACCGGATTTTCGATAAATATTTCTACCGCATTACCACCTAAAGTAGGCGGAATCCAAAAACGAAAAAAGAAAAATTTAGGATTAGACTGGCTTAGTGCGTAGGCCGATGTTTCGGAACGTTCATCTGCATACAGGGCTTGCATCATAGCTGAACGGACAACTATCGAAACTAAAATTTCAGCATGACAATAATTGTTTTGCTGCTCCCAAAAATAGAAGTCATTGGGAATGAGTACTCTTAGCTCATGGCCGATGTTAGGCTCTACGGTACGAGCCAATTCAATTTGCCACTTTGTTTCTATAATGCCAAATCCCTGTCGGCAAAGAAGCGTTGCCCATAAAAGCACCCACAAGCAAACCCTAAGTACCCAAAGCATTCCCTAAAGCTACTTAATCAGCACCAAAGGCAGTAATAAAAAAACAAAAATATTCCTCATAATCAGTTGATTTTCTTTTTGTATTTATCATAAAGGCCAGACAACAAGCTGTTTCCATTATCATCAACTTTTAGGCCGCCATATTCTGCTACTTCATATTTTTGGGATTGCCCTTCTTGAAAAAAGAAAGACTCTGCGCCAAATTTAAGATTCCATTTATCAACTAAGGCATATTTAATTAAATATTCACCCGAACCCAGTGGAGTTATGTCTTCCTGAAATCGTATTAATGCTGCAACTCCGTATTCATCAAGCCGAACAACACAATAGCCTCTTTCGGATAATTTGGCAAAATCAAATTTTGCCGGAATATCATAACGAAGCGACATATAATCCCCTTGCATTAAGGAACGGGGATCAACGGGTGCAAGTTTTAATAAAACTAACTGGCCGCTATCTAATAGGTCTTCTTTCTGAAATATCAAGTAGTTAAAATAGAGCAAAAAAAGAGCTAAGTTTAGAATTATTATCAGCCGTTTATATTTTTTCATTGATTATCAGTTTTTTATAAATGACTAAATATAGAATTGCAAAAAATATTCCGGCAGAAAACAAGAGTATAGATTTCGTTAGTAGGGTAAATCGTAGGTCATAGTAATATTGGGCAATAAAATAGATAGAAGAAATTATACCCAAAACTAAGCCGAGTTTATAATTTACCCGAAAACTTAATATCATAAAGAGAATCGAACCTGAAATAGCCGGCGATAGAACAGTTGGTAATAATGTAATAACCACCAAAATACAAGCAGTAATTTTGTGCCAATCTTCGCCAATATCGAATGCTCTTAAGAGATTAAAAACTACATAAACAATTGCCAAAATGATGATTCCGGAAGTTATCCATAAATAATCCGGCGAAATAGGTAGGATGGTTCTAACACCTAAAAGGATTAAACCACTTAAAAAAGAGAAACTTAGTCCGGTTTTTAGGGGGTTATAGAGTTTAGAAATCCTAACGTTCATTGTGATTATCTTTGCTTCCCACAAAAGAAAAATAGTTAGAGCTAAAGCAAGTGCCGCAGCATAAAACTGAGCCAATTCATAGGCTTTGTTAAGCACAATGAGTGCCAATATGCTCCCATTGATTATCAACACAGAAATAAATGATAATAGATAGTTTTGAGCAATAGTCAATGAGCCAAGAGCAATCAAGATAAAAATAACACAGATTAAGCTTCCATTTAATTCTAATTGAGAAAGGCTGAAAGCCAATAAGATAAGGCCAATTAAGAAAGAAGAAATGCTTACGGTATCTAATATTATGGCATCATATTTTTTGTTTACCCAGATAGCAGCTGTGGTAAAGATTATCCCGAATATCAATTGCCCTTCGATAGAGTTGTATAATCCGGCTACCAAAAGGAATCCTAAAAATGCAGCGGTTGCCAATATTCCGCCCAAAACAGACAGTATTTTTATGGGTAGCGACTGCCCGTTTTGGTTTTTAGAATAGGCTGCTAATATTGCCTCTTCATCAAACGTTATATTTTTATTTTCTGCCGTAGCCTGAAAGGAATCTAACAGATCCCTAAGTTCTTCTTTAGTTTTCATGTGCCCATTTTTTTTGAAGAATAAGTAAAAATCTGACTGTCAATGTAATACTGGAAGCAATAAATACACCCACAAGCAAAAACATTATTTCGTTATCTAAAATGTTAGCCAATAGAGATGAGGCAATAATGATAAGACTAAATGCGATTAATGAAAGATAAAAAATACTGTTGATTTTTAGCGCATACCAAATGCCTAAGGCAAAAAGTATAGCAACTAATGAAATTAAAATCAGCAAGATAAGATTATGATGGTCAAGGATTCCAATGCTAATTCCAAGCGTTGAAATAGCCGCACAAGCTAATGCGAGTGTATTCAAAAACCAAGTGGGAATGGTTATTGCTTTATTTTTTCGAGAAATAAGAATACCAGAAATCAGGAATATAGAATTCAGAATAAGTAGTAAATCAAAAATCAACGAATCAGGTAAGTTTTTGGCTATTTGCTGAATATACAATAAAAGTGTTGTATTAACCAAGATAATATACAGCAGCCATAATGGAGCGAAATCTGATATAGCAACCCACAGCGTAATGAAAATTGTCCAAGCCAAAAAGAGATTGTAAGAGTCAGCACCTGTTTGATAAATTTGCCCGAATAGGGCGAATAAAGCCCCAATCAAAAAGGAAGCCCCCGTTAGAATCAGGTTCCGTGTATTTGTGTCTATTTTGGCTAATAGTACTAAGCCGGTAACTGCAATTAACAGCCCTTCTGTTAGCCCCAGTTTAACGAATTTATGCAGTCCCGCCCAGTTATATGCCAAAAAGAAAATAATACCGGATACCGTAAGGCCAACAGCTAAACTACCCAAAAGCAAACGAAAAAAACTTAACCAAGCCTCTTTGCTATTATAAACATTTGATTCTAAGGATTTTTCAATATCTTCTTGAGTCAAATTGCTGTGTTGACTTATTAGGTGAATA
Organism: Bacteroidia bacterium; assembly: GCA_026932145.1. Taxonomy (NCBI): domain Bacteria; kingdom Pseudomonadati; phylum Bacteroidota; class Bacteroidia; species Bacteroidia bacterium. Next base: position 38,721 of record JAIXKT010000022.1, on the reverse strand, counting down.
TCTTCCCGTTGTATATTTTTCATACAAACTAATGTTAAGCTAAAAAATCTTTCTAAAGAAGAGCATATCAGCCAATTGTTTCTTTATCCCACTTAATAGCATACAAAGTTAATGCTTGAGCTACTTTTTCTAATGCTTGATTTTCAATAGCTTCCGGTAGATCTAAGCGGGTGTGGTAGGTAGGGTCAATGGTATTAAAGCGTAGCGCAACAATTGATGTTGTGGGGATTCCGGCACGTTGTAAGCTGGCGCCGTCAGTTCCGCCAATGGGGATATGCCCCGGCTTAGGCTCTATTCCAACCTCTTTTAGAGATTGGCTAACACTCTGACAAACCTGCGCATCAAAGGTAACTTGGGACATAAATTCTTTTTCAACCACATGGACTTGACTTGTGTACATGATTCCGTCCAAATTAATCACTCGGGTATGTTCGTTTGCCAGTTCGGGGTGAGCTATCGCAAACTTTTTAGACCCCTGCATACCGCCTTCTTCCGCTGCAAAGCTAACTACAACGATTCTGGTATGTTGTAAAATTGTTTTTCCATGATTATTGGCATCTAATAATCCCAATGCTGCACCATAGGCCGTAACTATCCCTGAAAGATTATCCTGCGCCCCGGGTGATATTTTCCAACCATGCATAAAAACAAGAGATAACCAGCTAATAGTCAGCACCCAAATAGGGATTAAATCCTTAGGGTTTATCTCTAAACGAAAGAAATACAGCAGTGTCAGGATTATTGGCAATAAAATCAACAATACGCCGCCAAATAGCATTATGAATAGCCCCCATTTTTTAAAATAGTACCACCAAACAAATTCCCGTGCGCTATCCATGTGGCCACTAAAGAGCAGCGTTCTTTTAACTTCTCCTTGCGGCTCAAAAGTAGCCGTTACATTCGCAGATTCCCCCACCGGGAAAAATAGATGCAACCACTTTTTGTTCAAGAAAAAATGCATTATGAAGATAATCGCATTAAAAAGAGCTAAACCAATACCCAACAAAGGTAAGGCTATGGCTAAACCTAAACTAAGCCAGCCTAAAACTGAAAATATTTTAAGCAGATGAAACTTGGCCGTAAATCGAGCTTGAAATGGCTCCCAGTTGATTTTAGCTCCCTGCTGAGACAGTAAATCAGCGAACCATTGTTGCCCCTTACGCTCCTGCTCACTCCCCGCGAGCCGCCCACCGGTAAGCTGAATACACGACCCTATCAATGATTTCAAAAAAGAACCGGAAACTACCTGCATAACAACGAAATTTTAGGTAACAAAGTAACACTTTTTTGAAATGACTTTGTGATTTTTTATGGCTTCCAAAATAAATTAACACAGAATATTTTTGGGGATAAAAACCAAACCCAAAAGAATAAATGCAACCCAAGAAACTACGTGAAAATAGTATATGCTTATTTTCTTAAACCTCTATCAATTTTTGTTGTTATTTTTTTAGATATGGTAAAAAAAGTATTCAATAATTTATTTATTTCGCAAACATCATCATTAAATCAAATAAAATCATGAAGCGAGCGTTACTATTTTTAGGCTGTTATTTTGTTTACTTCTTATCTTTTGCGCAGGAAGATATTCGCACAAAAGGTACGAATAAAAATGCCGATAAAAAAAATGACTCTGCTACTCCGCAATCTAAACCTACTAACCCAAACTCACTATTAACCGAAATTACCGGAAAAGTTGTTGATGAAGCTACAAATGAGCCGCTAATCGGTGTTTATATAAAAGTGGAGGGAAAAATTGCCGGCACAATAACCGGAAATGACGGAACGTTTCGCTTCTCTGTGGATTTATCCCAACCTATCAATTTAGTATTTAGTTATGTTGGTTACGCAAGTATAACGTTGCCGGTTTCTAAGGGGGCAAATACCAACATTTCTATCAAAATGAAAGAAGAAAGTATTATGGCTAAAGAAGTAGTTATATCCGCTTCCCGCGTGAGCGAAACCATCTTAGAATCACCTATTACCGTAGAAAAAATTGATTTGCTTACCATTAAAGAGTTGCCGGCAACCTCTGTTTATGATGCCGTAGCAACCATGAAAGGTGCAGACCAGATGGGTACCAGTATGTTATTTAAAGTTATTAATACTCGCGGTTTTAACAGCACAACCAATACTCGTTTTGTGCAACGAGTTGATAATATGGATACTCAGGCTCCGGGGCTTAATTTTTCGATGGGAGCGGTTACCGGTGGCTCAGATTTAGACATCGCCAATGTCGAGCTAATCCCGGGAGCAGCTTCAGCCTTGTATGGCCCCAATGCTTTTAACGGTATTCTGAACGTTACAACCAAAGACCCCTTCAAATATCCGGGGGTTAGTGCCTCTATTCGTGGAGGAGCCAATCACTTAGATGGTAAAGATGCGCCGGTAAGCCCCTATTATGATGCCGCAATCCGCTTCGCCAAAGTAATTAACAACCGCTTAGGTTTTAAATTTAACCTAAGTATGGTGAAAGCAAATGACTGGCATTCAACAGATTATCAAGATGTAGCAAATTATTCCGGTGTTGACGTAAACACACCCGGCCCACAAAACCCCGGTTATGACGGCCTGAATATCTATGGAGACGAAGTAAGTATTGTCGTAGATTCTCTCACCTTAGCAGGTTTCGGCATCGCAGGAGTACCTTTAAAAAAAACACGTATCGGACGAAACGGATTCAGAGAACAGGACTTAGTGGACTACAACACCTATAACTTCAAAGCTGATTTTAGCCTGCATTACCGCATAAATGAAAAAATTGAGATTTCCGGCCTCAGCAGATATTCTAACGGAACAACTGTTTATCAATCCCAGAATCGCTACTCAATTAAGGACTTTAATTTTACCCAGCACAAAATAGAACTTAATGGTGATAATTTCTTTTTACGCGCTTATGGCAGTTTTGAAAACGCCGGTAAATCCTATGACAGCCGTTTCGCTGCCATTAATGTAAATAGAATGGCAAAAAGTGATGCAAATTGGTTTAATCAATATTTTGTTGCCTATAGCGGGAAGTTTGTAAACGATCCAATGTTAAGCCAGATTTACAGTATTATCCGCCCGAATGGCCCAGCTATTAAGCCGTTAGACCATGACGCAGCCCGCGCCTTTGCCAATGCCAATAACGAAGACATTTACCGCGGTTTAGTTCAACTGTTTGGGGGAGACCCTAACCACCCTTCGGCACTTCCATTTAAAGGTCGCGCTGCCTATCAAGCAGGTACACCGGAATTTGAACAAGCATTAGACAAGGTTACATCAATAGCTAACTTTGGAAACGGAGCCAGATTCCTTGACAAAAGTTCGCTTTACCACGTAGAAGGTCAGTATAACTTCAAAAATGAAGTTAAATTCATGGATTTATTAGCCGGTGGAAACTACCGCGCCTATATCATGAACTCACAAGGTACTATCTTCTCTGATACCAATGGAGTCTTAAAAAACTACGAATTTGGGGTTTATGTACAAGCATCCAAAAGATTGCTAAAAAACCATTTGAAGCTAATCGGCTCTATTCGTACAGACAAAAATACCAATTTCCAATGGCAATATAGCCCCAGAATAGCTGCCATAGTTTCTTTGGGAAAAAATAACAACCACAATTTTAGGGTTTCTGCCCAAACAGGATTTCGTATGCCCACGCTCCAAGCCCAATACATCAATCTATTCGTTAGTGTATATCAATATATTGGTGCGCTACGGCCTTCTGACGAAGCACACGGAATTATCGGAAACTGCTACACCTCAAACTCTGTGTCTGAATACGACGAAGCAGTAAAAAATGGCGTAGCAAACCCCGAAAAATACTTGCATCGGGCACTTATCGAAAATATCCGCCCAGAAAAAGTACAAACCTTTGAATGTGGATACAAAACACTGCTATTCAATAAATTGTATGTAGATTTAAATTACTACTTTAATCAATACCATGATTTTTTAGGAAGTTTTGGATTGTGGGGACCTAAAAAAGATTCTACCGGCCAGTTTTACCAATTAACTCCGGGACTAATGGCTAACCCGAATCGAGATAATTATCTTATTCGCTATCAACGATTTATTAACACTCCAACTAAGGTAACGGCGCACGGCTTCTCTATTGGAACGATGTATGCCTTTTCTCCCAAGTTTTCTCTAACAGCTAATTACAATTTTAATGAGCAGTTTTTAACCGAAGATATTCTCAAAGATGACATTATTAATGGTTTTAACACGCCAAAACATAAGACAAACGTCGGTTTTGCCGGTAGAAACCTTGCTAAAAACTTTGGCTTTGCTATAAATTACCGATGGAATGATACGTATGAGTTTTTTGATGGTTTTGGAAGAGGAATGGTGCCCGCTTACAATGTTGTAGATGCCCAAGTTTCATATCGGGTGCCAAAAATTAATACAAATTTCCGTATAGGCGGAACAAACATCTTGAATAACCGGCATACCGAAGCATACGGCTCTCCAACAATTGGAGCAATGGTTTATTTTCAAATAATATATGACCAATTATTTTGATCATTTTGATTGAACAATACTTCGCTAAAGAAGCAAATAAGTAATTGATTTTTAGCAAAATAGTCTTTTAAAAACCTAAATAACACGCTGGTGATCAGTATATTTGTGTTTTAAAAAACTGCAAATATTAGCAGTTATCTATACTTAAAAGTACTGAATTTATTGCTAATTTCTCCGATTACTTTTAAACGAGCTAACTGCTTGGTACTTTTGCATCATGGAAAAACCACCTTTTGTGTTATTTCACGATTTCTATTATTCATTTTCCAGTAGTGGTCGCCGGCTATTTTGGATTTTGTTTATAGCATTAATCATTGCCGTTTTTGCAGGAATAATAGGATTTTATCTTCCAGATTTAGGTGTAACCATAAGTGAAACTCCTGATTATCATGAAGAAACAATTCCGGTAAAGTCTTTTGAATACGGTTATCGCAGTATGGATTTGTATGCTAAGGTTTTTCAGGTTTACTGCACACGTGTTGCTGGCATGATTCAGCCTTTGCTATGGTTATACTGGTTTTGGGCGGTTTTTTTGGTGCTGGGTTGGTCTGCGGTGCTGGCAGCTTCCAGCCGAATTAACTCTTGGGTTGCTTATCTTGTATGGGCTGTTTATGGCTGTTATGTCTATGCCCAGCATATCCCCAAATATTTATGGAGCACGGACCCTTTTTATCTGATTACCTTAGCGTGGATTTTGTCTATGCTCATTCCGGCATATTTGTTTTATGCCCGAACATTCAATTGGAGTTTATTTGCCCAGTTTAGTTTGTTTGCCGGAATCCAACTACTTCAATACATAATCGTAGGCATTAGTGGCGGAATCCCCGCAATTCACCATGCAATAACAAGCCCACTATGGATATTCGCAGCCATAACTTTTTTATTTATCGTATTTACCTCCAAAGATTTAGCTAACCTGATTGTATATCTTTGCACCAATAGAAGAGAAACTACAAATCGAAAATCGGTTGGTTTTATCGTTGGAATCTTTGGGATACTGCTATTTTTCTTAGTTTGGCTATTGTTAAATGATATTGGCAAACTTCCATACGGTTTAGGCTCTATCGAATGGATACATTTTTGGGCAATAGCGGCTATTATCACTGTTTTTACTACCCAGAATATGTATTCCGGAGTTAAAGATTGGATACAAGCAAACTTAGCCTTTTCAATTTTGATTTTAGGCGTAGGGATTATTGCTGCTGCGTTTATAGCCGGCTCATTACTTTCCGGTGAATATCTAATGATTTCATTTTTAAGACGTTTGGTACTAACAGCTTATACAGTAACTACCTTTATGTATTTGATTTATCTGCTGGTTAATTTTTGGCCATTGTTAAAAGCTAAGGTTGCGGTGTATTACTTATTGATGTTTCCCAATCGGTTTCGGTTTGTAGCGGTTTGGTTCACTGTATTTGGCACATTGATTTTTGTACAAGGGAATCATCACTGGCGGGATTATTATATTTTAAATGCCGTATCTTGGAATTTTCGGGGCGATAATAGTTTGATAGAGGGCGATGATTTAGACGCAAAGGCGTGTTATTTGCAGGCGCGGATGTCTGCAAATGGAGATGTAAAGTCTAATTTTAACATAGCGGCACTGTTGGTTCGAGAAAATGGAAACCTCAATCAGATTTTTAACTACGACGAAGCAGCTTGTTCCTTTACAGAATTTATTCCGGCGCGGCTCAATCAGGCTAATTTGCTTCTTGCATTAGGGAAACCGGCTGAGGCACTTCGGGTATGCCGTTTGGTTAAGTCCCCTACTTCGGATATTTTACTTTCCCAAGCTGCTGCTTTTGCACAACTGAATGTCCTTGACTCCGCAATTATCAGCTTAAAACAAGCTATACAAAACGCACCCAAAAACCCAACCGGCTATGTAAATCTTGCTTACATCTATTTAACCCAAAAAAGACCGGATGTTGCTACCCAAGTGCTAACAGCAGCTTCACAAAATGCCGAATTATCACCGTTTTTACTGACCCAGCTATATTCCTTCAACTTAGCAAACCCAAGCTATGCAATTTCCTTAAAATCAATTCATACTGAAAATCTTCCGTACTCCAAAGAATTCTATTGGACACGTTATCATGAGTCTTTAAATGCTTACGTTGCTAACCACTTTTCCCAGAGTTCGCAGATCTGTGATTCACTTCTTGTAATAGAGCAAGTTCCCGAAGTTTTATGGCTAAAAATGAACCTAACGGCTTCACAGGATTCTTTTGTAAACTTGGTAAGCCGAACAAAATATCTATTAAGTCAATATCCGGAAGAATCTACTTTAACGAACCAAGCGGCAGGCATACACTATTTCAGAAAGGGAATGCCGGAAGTAGCTCGTTTATACTTAACGGAAGCTGCCCGAAATGATAAAAGTGGTGAATTTGCCTTTCAAGCTGCCTGTGCCGAAATTGATGCAATGAGAGCAGATTCCGGTATCTTACATCTCAACTTAGTAAGAGCCTTACATTCAGGGTTTTATAAACGTGTTGCCAAAGAATCAGCGATTACGTTGCGGGCAAACGGGCAAACGGAATTGGCTATACTCGACTGGAACTTCGCAGACGCAAAACCATCAGAATTCTTACGCACCGCACGCATAGCCAGACAAATGAACAATCTACCCGCTGCAATCTCTGTATTGAGCCAATTAGCAGAGCAAGATTCACACACAACATTACCATACTTAGAAGCCGGCCGCTTTCTGCTCGCCAGAAAAGATACCACAGCCCTCGAAAACATCAAAGCCGGCCTAATCCGTAACCCCAAAGACCACCTCCTTAATCTCGATTTAATCCGAGCATTGATACTATTAGGCAAAAATGAAGAAGCATCTCAGGCCTTTCAGCAAATAAAACCAACTTCAACGTTAGATGAAGACTACCTGCGCCTAAAAGCAGATGTTTTCCTTATGCAGGGTGATACCGGCGATGCAATGAAAATCCTACTGCCAATGTATATCCGAAATAAATTAGATACCGAACTCAACATTCAATTAGCAGAAATCTTCTATGCTACCCAAAAGTGGCAGGAAGGTTATCGTTTAGCTTATGATTATACCGAAATAAACGAACAAAATCCAACGTTATGGCTTTGGTTTGCCCGCTTTTCCAAAGCGCAGTGGATAAACAGAGAGGCCGGATTCGGCGCATTAAAAGCCATCGAAACCAGCCTAAACCCAGCATTCAAGCAGCAAGTAAAAAAAGAATTTGCAGAAGAAATAAAAATATTCCAATCCCAAGAAACTGAATAGCACCAAGAATAGTTAATATCTAAACCTATAAAACATACGAAAATGAAACATTACACAACCGTTTCCGAAGCACTAAACGACTTGTACAAAAGAGGTTATACAATAGATTTTTCGCTATTATCAGAAAGCGATTGTATCTACTGCCATAACGGAAGTCGTAGCCTCAATGCAGATGAATTTGTGATAGACGAGGTACACCGTTTTGAAGGCGAAACCGACCCCGGCGATGAAATGGTAATCTTCGCAATCTCATCAACCCAAGAAAATATCAAAGGCACTCTGCTCAATGCCTATGGAATTTACTCAGACTCTAATAACTCAAAAATCGTAGAAAAACTAAATTATCACGAAAACAAAACAACTACGCCAATCAAAAGAGCCAAAGAATTAGTACAATTGAGCCGAGAACATTATCATGGATTGCGCCTCTGCTGGAAAATTAAAATGGGACTTTCCAAAAATATTGAAACAGAAAGAATTAAAAAATACATCAACTGGTTTTACGAAAATTATCTGTTGCCTCACTTTGAAGTTGAAGAAAAATACCTCTTTTCACGAATAGAAAAAACAAGTGAAAATAGAGATAAAGCCCTCGCTCAACATAAACGAATAAGACAAATTATTGAAAAAGAAACCACTACCACAGATGATTTAATAGAACTCCAAAACCTGATTAATGACCATACCCGCTTTGAAGAAAGAGTGTTATTCAATGAAATCCAAGAAGCAGGACTGTTGGAAAACCAAGAGGTAATCAATGAATTGAGTAAAGAAACTAAATTCTGCGAAAACGAATCAGACCCATTCTGGAAATGAAAAGCAAAACCTGAATGATAGACACCCAAAAAATAGTAGCTTTGTTGTAAAAATATTGTTCGCTATTCATTTATCTCGATAATGATTACGTGTGTTGCACTTGACCCTGACATAGAATCGTTGGATAAAATAAAAGCATTGTGCCAAAAATTTCCGGAAATGGAAGTTGCTGCGGCTTATACAAATCCTTCCGAAGCCGCCCAATACATCCGAACATTTCCTGTTGATGTAATCCTGATGGAGATAAATTTACCGTTTATCAGCGGTTTTGACTTTTATCGTTCATTAGCACAATCGTTAATTTTGATAATAGCCACGACCACACGCGAATTTGCCTTTGAAGCCTTTGAAGTAGCCGCCAGCGACTATCTACTAAAACCAATTATTGAGCAACGCTTCCGCCAAACCATTCAAAAAATACAAAACCAAATTTTAATACGCCACAACAATAGCCGGAATAATGAACAAAGCCTGATTGTGCGTTCAGAATACTCATTGGTAAAAATTCCCTTTCGAGATATTCTTTACCTTGAAACCTTAGACGATTACGTAAAAATTCATCAATTTGGTAAAAAACCGGTCTTAACACTTTCTTCTTTACGGCAAATCATCGAAAAACTTCCTGAAAATGAATTTGTTAGAGTCCATCGCTCATACGTAGTAGCGATCAACAAAGTGGATTCTGTGCGTGGCAAAACAATCACTACCGGAGCTGCCGAAATACCTATCGGGGCTAAATATGAAGCAGAATTCTTCAGTCGGTATGTTACCACTTACAGCTAAGTCTTTCAAGATATTTTACCTTTAACATATGTAATCGATAAATTTGATTGACTTAAAATTTATTTAGGACGCTATTGCCACCGGAATCCCAAAATAAATTTTGGTCTTCTCTTTTTTTTCTCGGAACTTCGTCAAGCGTTGTGTGCCATTTTGGGGCACAGTACTTCGTCAAAAGGTTATGAATAAAAACGACCAGATCTGACCTATCAACTTGATTTTTCTATCTTTGTAAATAGTATTTGAAAATGGAAATTTCAGTAAAACATATAGCCAAAAACAAATTTGGGCAGTACTTTACACCAAAAGTAGTGGCTGACTTTATGGTTGGGTTGGCTGAAACTTCGGTAAGTTCAGTTCATCGCATTTCCGCAAATTCTAAAATTTTAGAGCCATCTTGTGGCGAGGGAATATTCTTAGAAACGCTGAAACAAAAAGGCTACAATGACTTGACGGCTTATGAAATTGACCAAGATTTAGCAAGGGAATTTCCGTTTGTTCGCTATGAAAGTTTTGTTTCTGCAAACATTGACGAAAAGTTTGATTTAATTATCGGAAATCCACCATACATACGTTGGAAAAATTTGGAAGACGAACTAAAACAAGAACTTTCACTTAATCCAATTTGGAATAAATACTTTAACTCGCTTTGCGATTACCTTTATATTTTCATTCTCAAATCTATTGAATTATTAAACGAAAACGGACAACTGATTTTCATTTGTCCCGAATATTGGATGAATACAACTCATTCCATTTCGTTGCGTAATTATATGGTTCAACACGGCTACTTTGAAGAAATTTATCATTTCAATGAAACACCAATTTTTGATAAAGTAACCGTTTCTATTATTATTTTTAAGTTTGTTCGTTCGACTACGCTCACGAACCAAACTTATGCTGAGCGTAGTCGAAGTATAAATGTTGCAAAATTTTACGCCAATCAAAAACTAACTTCTGAAACACTTGAAAAATTACAACAACAAATTCCTTTTAAGGACGCAGAGTATTTGCAAGTTTCACAATTCAAAACAAACGAACGTTGGTTGTTGCAAAGTGATGAAGTTCGGGAAGAATTACAGCAATTAGAAACAGTTTGTAAAAAGCAAAATCCAAATTCGTTGCTCAGTTTTTTTGAAGAAGAAAAAATAGAGTTTCACACCATTGGCGAAGTTTGCGACATCGGAAATGGACTTGTAAGCGGTTTGGATAAAGCATTTCAAGTAAATGGACACGAACTAAACAATGCCGAAAAAGCGGCAACAATTAACGTAGTTAAAGCAAAAGATTTGATACCGTTTTTTGCAAAACAAATTACGAGATACATTTTCGTCAATGACGGTTTAGAAGAAACTGAGTTTCAAAAGACATATCCAAACTATTATTTGCATTTTCAGAAATACAAAGCCGATTTAGAAAAACGCTACCAATACAACCGAAAAATAAATTATTGGGAGTGGGTTTTCTTGCGAAATTTCAATTTATTCAGCAAATCCGACAAACGAATTTTTGTTCCTTGCAAAGAGCGAATTTCCAACAAAAATTATTTTCGTTTTGCGTTGGTTGAAGGTGGTATTTTTCCGACACAAGACGTAACGGCAATTTTCAGAAAACCCGAAACCAAAGAGAGTATTGAATATATTTTGGCATATCTCAATCAAACCATAATTTTTGATTGGCTAAAATGCAATGGCATTGTTAAAGGAAATATCGTTGAGTTTTCTGAAAAACCAATTGCAAGTATTCCGTTCCGAAAAATAAACTGGAACAACAAAAACGAAGTTTTACTTCACAATTCAATTACTGGTTTTACGCAACAATTTTTGACAAACAAAGATGAAAAGTTGCTTGCAAAAATAAGCGCATTGTTTAATCAACTTTTTGAAACCCGAAAATGAACGTAAATTATAGCAAGTTAGCAAAAAGTATAAAAGGTACTTCCGTTCCAAAACCACTTTCGGGAACATTGTCAGGACACGCGGCAGGAGAACCATTTGATAAACACGTTTACAGTGAAATCAAAAAACAATTTCCGAAAAACACTTTTCGCCAATACGAATATCTGAACGATTTGTTTAGTAAAAATCCGAATGTTATCGGTTTTCAAGCAAGGCAAAATTTATTCAATTCGCCAACAGTTTTGTTTTTACTAAGTCGAGGTAAAAACGCAACAGATAAATGGAGTATTGAAAATCCGTTTGACGAAAAACAAAACGATACCGCAGATATTTTAGTTGTAAAAAATGATTTTTACGAAATCATTGATATTAAAACACGTAATGTTTCTAAATCTGCACAACCACCAAACATTATTTCCGCTTTCAAGTTAGCACAAGTCTGTGCAAAAATGTTGGACAACGAAGAGTTTGACAATTTCACAATCAACTATTTTGAAATTGATTGGTTGCTCAACAACGATAAATTGGTTTGTCAAGACACGCATTTCGCTTGTTTATTCAAAGTAAATCCCGAAAACTTATACATAAATTGGGCGGCCGCAATGCAAATTCAGTTTCACGTTAGCGACTTAGACCAATCGTTTGATGGATCAATGAAAAGTTGGGCAAAATTGTATTTGAAACATTTTGTAACACAAGCAAAAAAGCGTGCAGATGATATGATTAAGAAATTCGTGAAACCGTTTGAGAAATACATCAAATAAAAGCGGCACACAACAGGCAGTTTGGCAAAATGGCGGGTGACGTGTTTAATTCAACATTCTACCTCGCATCAACTTTTGTGGTATATTGACAGTTTTGTGCTACGAAACCCGCCACTACGCCAAGCCCCAAAACGTTGGTTACCATATTAGAACGACCATCACGAAATGAAAGAACAAATCCTTAACAACGTAATCTTAAAATACCTTACAATAAGTTATACAGGTTTGACTGCTTGGCTAAGTTCCATTTTTCCCAACAAAATTTATCCAGTTCCTGCAAAAAGGTTTAACGAAACAATAAATTATCTTTTTGAAACAGATTTAAATGTTTTTCCAAAAACAGGTGAGAATTACATTTTGCAATGCCAGGATTTTTTAAAACAGACTGAAAATGAGTTAAGAAAATATCCAATTAAAGAAATACATTTAAAAGTATGGAACGAATTTTTCAGAAAAAATCCCGAATTAAATATCAATCTAAAAATTGACTTTGAACAAGTTGATTGGAACTGGCTTACTCAAGATTTACATTAGAGCCTGTTGCACGACAAAAAGAATAAAAATATTTAACTATTTGATTTTGAATTAATTAACTAATTTATTATTTTTGTGGTGTGATAAAGCACGCCCAAATACAGATGAGTTTTAGCCAGCCCTACGTTTCTAAACGCAGTTCTAAAAACGCGTTTCTAAAGCAAATAAATGAGGTAATTGATTGGGAATCAATCGTAAAAATACTTCAAAAACACTACCCAAAAGGGCTTAGACCGGACGGCAGACCCGCCTACAACCCCATTATTCTTTTCAAAATGCTACTGCTCGGCGTTTGGTATAAAAGCCTGAGCGACAGAGACATAGAAGACAGGACCAACACCGATTTAAGCTGGATGACCTTCGTTGGGCTGAGTCTTGAAGACGAAGTACCCGACCACAGCACCCTGTGCCGCTTCCGCAACGAACTGGCAGGAAGCAATGCCTACGACTTGCTGTTGCAAGAACTTAACCAACAGCTTGATAAACATGCTATTACGGTAAAATCCGGCTGCATAATAGATGCCTCCATTACCGACAGCCCCCGCAAACCCACCGGAAAACCCACCTACGAAATTGCCGAAGACAGAAAAGAAAACGAACAAACGGAAGAAGCTATACAAACACAAACGGCTGAATTAAAGCTTGTTAAAGTAAATCAACCTGGCGTGGACGACGAAGCCCGCTGGCTCAAAAAAGGCAAAGAAACCCGCTTTGGCTACAAAAAACACGTTATTACCGACGGCAACGGATTGGTCCTTGCCCTGGAGACCACACCCGCCAACGTCCATGACCATAACCACTTTAACACATTGATAACCAAGGCACAAGTTCCCCCAAAAGTCGCCATCTATGCCGACAAAGCCTACAAATCCAAAGCCCATACCACCTACCTCAAAGCGAAGGGACTTAAAGATAGAGTGTGTTATAAAGCAGTGAAAAACAAACCCTTAACAAAATTACAACTCAAATTCAACCAACTCTGCGGCAAACACCGCTACAAAATAGAGCGCACCTTTGCCGGCACCAAAAGCTGGTTCGGCGGCGGCACCGCCCGCTATGTGGGCATCGCCAAAACCCACGCCCAGCACGCCCTGGAAGCAATTGCATACAACCTGTATAGGTTACCTAAGCTATTAGTAAACAATATGTTAACACCAAAAACGGCACCACCTCAAATGCAGCTATTTTAAGCCTGTAGGCCCAAAATACGCCCAATTGGTAAAAATGAGGCGAAAAAGGGGCAAAAACATAAAAAATGAAACCCCACACCCACAAAAAAAGACGTAAA
>JAIXKT010000022.1:8762-19396 GCA_026932145.1 Bacteroidia bacterium | reverse complement strand
ATGGCTATTAGCACTGTTTTGAACTTTTGGGTGTCCTATTGATGAAGTCAGGAAATTAGTCTTTATTGCCAAAAACCTCATCATACTTTCTAAACCACAACCAAAGATTTAACCTAAAAAATGAACTTTTTTAGCTCAATATTAGTTGAACTATTACAAGTAATAAAACGATGAGTAAGCACGCAGTGGAAATCACCGATTCAAATTTTAATGAAGTAGTTTTAAAATCAAGTGTACCGGTAATGATTGACTTTTGGGCAGAATGGTGTGGCCCCTGTAAAATGATAAGTCCTATTGTTGAAGACTTAGCCAAACAGTATTCTGGTAAAGCATTGATTGGAAAGGTGGATGTATCTTCCAATGCCGATGTATCTAGTAAATATGAAGTTAAATTTATCCCTACAATTTTATTTATTAAGGATGGTAAAGTGGTGGATAAGCAAGTTGGAGCCGTTTCTAAGGCAGACCTAGTGAAGAAATTAGAAGCTATTTTTTAATAAAGTCCCTTGTTTTCTTATTTCCTTAAATTAATTGTTCCTAAAAAACCACAGAAATGCGGTTTTTTAGGAACGAAATACCGGATTATGGCTCAAAAAACAGAAAGCTATAATTTCGTTGATAGGGTATTGTCGCTACCAAGACATCATCGGTTTCTTGTTTTTTGGGAAAACAGGTAGTCTTCCTAACGAATATTCTATTCCTAACTTGTAATCAATCATTTATAGTTGTTTTCTTAGGTGCTTTTATGCTTCGATAATGAGGGTAGGTAACCGTTATTTTTGCATTAACTGTAGGTTGTAGAGTTACTCCTTACTGCCAATCTTTTTATTATACTTTTTGTAACTACAACCATATTAATCCCAAATTTTACACAAAAGGACAAAAACGTAAGCAGATAAAGAAAATAATACTATTTTTCGCCCTTATTTTAGTAATAAATATGATGTTACGAATATCAAGGGTGTTCATAAAACTACTTTTGTGCTGGCTAATTTGCTCGTATGGGGTGCAGTCTTTTGGGCAAAATATAGACAAATCTTATGAACGGGTCAATTTGATGCACCAATATTGGCAAATGCTCAAACAATCTGGACTTTCCTTAAATGAGGCACAACAGATAGCACCGCATTTACCAATGCCTACAAGTGCAGATGCATCTGAAGCTACTATGCTCCAATACCAAGAACAATGGAAAGGTTGGATGCTCGCATATCCCGAAGAATGGAAATCCCTTGAAACTACAATTGAACAGAAAAATAACTGGAACTTATCTTGGGTATATTTTTTGGCTGAATTACCTGTTCCGCGTTACAAATTATACGACACTTTTTATGATTTAATTTATGAAAGCGGAATTTCCCGTGAACGTGTAACAGCAGTAGCACCACATTTCCCTTTTGCAAATACAGAACCGGATTATTTTAAAAATGACCAAACCAGCGAGACTACAATAAAATCATGGATGAAACATTTTCCCACTGAATTTACAGCCCTGATTAAGACTCCCGAATTCGATAAAGTTTCGGAAGAATCTCTATTGCGTTACGGAATAAAATCCAAAGACATAGACCCCAATTTGATAGCACACGGCCCCCGTGAAACTGCTGTACAAATAGGTGATGACGAAGGTAAAGATGTAGAACCCGGTACCGTTTCCCCTCAACCGTTTAAAAATTAAACAGATGACTCAACGAATATTTAGATTATTCCTGATTATAGGCTGGCTTTATGATCCAGCTTTAGCATTAGCACAAACCCAATATAGCGACGGGCCAATGCGCGTCAGAAGTATGTTAGACTGGTTCTATAAACAATCTAACAGCGACGCACCCCTAAACGGTGAATTTACTTGGATTAACTGGAATAGAGATAACGCAAATTTAGATGGTTGCGACTGGATAGGAGGCCCCGGCTCAGCAGCCGGATGCCAAATTTATACAGGAACATGGCAAGGTAGCGGCGGATCCGGCTGGTATGACTTCGCCGACATAGATATATTTAACTATCTCTACACAACCAATAACGTCCCCAGACTGTTAGAATCCGAAATAGAAAGCTGGGAAGACGATTGCTTCGATTGCTATCGAGGTTGTGGCTTCTTGTGCTATAGATGCGACCAATGCTCAAATGGCCGAGATACGTACAATAGTCCCTGTAATTGCAGCACTAACGTTTTATGTGGCTGCACCGAAGATGATAACTACTGCCCAAGAAGCAGAATTAAAGACGCCAGCAATAGAGAAGTAGAATTTCGTTATTTTCAACCTTCGATAACAGTTATTACTCCGGATTACTTTACCAGTGCTTGTGGAAGCGATAACGCCGGTGCCTCTTTTAAATTTTTATATGAAACGCCTAGACCGGGATACCTAAACAGTACCGGAATTAGCTATTGCGTTTCAGGAATGCCCACTTTAACGTGGGGAATGTACACCGTACCCGGAAATTATGCAAACCGCTGGCAAACAGCAGCCTCCGGCGGTAGCTACATCCTTTGGCTTAATGGATCTGATATTTTAACCACTACTTCAACCAGCTATACTCCGGCTGCTGCATTAGGCCCCGGCACCTATAACTATAGAATTTATGCTACCAATCAAGGAATGCGCAGCCGCGGTTATCAAGAAATTACAGTAGTTGTTTATCCTGCAATAGCAAACAATGCAATTACCTCCGGCCCCCAAACAATTTGTGCAGGCATAAATCCCTCAACCGTTACAGCTACTACCCCAACAGGTGGAACTAATTCATATATTTATGACTGGCAGATTAGCTCTACCGGAATAGGCGGCCCTTATAGTTCATTGGGTATAACCTCTCAAAACCTAAGTTTGGTTGCCGCACAAGTACCTAACTCAACGTCATCTCCCATAACTTACTACGTAAGACGTGTGGTTACCTCTACTCCTTGCGATGGCGCAAATGCTTCTACCAGCGGATCTATCGCAATTACTGTTGAACCCGGCATCAATAACAATACCGCAACAGCTAACCAATCTGTATGTTCAGGTCAAACTCCTAACGTATTAAATGGCTCTGGACCTCCGGTTTTAGCGGGGGGAACAGGCGCATTTTCGTACCAATGGCAAAGTGCTCCCGCATTAGTCGGGCCATTTACCAATATTCCTGCAGCAACGGGAGGAACTAATGAAGATTTAGACTTTAACCTATTGCCTGCTGTAACGGTAACCACATTTTATCGCAGAGTAGTTACCTCCGGCACTTGTGTGAGTGTATCAAATGTTCTACAAATAACGGTGAATCCCGCCCTAACGGGAAATGCGATAACTTCTATTTCTCCGCAAATTGTATGTTCTGGTGTTCCGCCAGATACGATTTTTGCTTCTCCTTTGGGAAGCATCGCCGGCGGTGGTGGCGGCCCTTATACTTTTCAATGGCAACGAAGTACGGATTTAATAACCTGGACAGACATACCTGCAGCTAACGGCGCAAATTTAACTTTCATAAGCGGTTTAGCAACCACGACTTATTATCGCAGAGCAGTAAGTTCAGCCTTATGTACCACTTGGGCAGGGCCTTATGAAGTTCAAGTACAACCTAATGTTTCAAATAATACAATTACAACTTCTGGCCCAATGCTACTATGCAATGGGCAAATACCCGGTTCCATTTCGGCTACTGCTCCGCCATTATTATCCGGCGGTGATGGCTTTAATTACAGCTATCAATGGCAGTCCAGCCCTGACAACGCTACGTGGGTAAATATTACAGGTGCTTTTTCACAAAATTTATTTATTACTACTCCAGCCACTGGCACAACGTTTTATCGCAGAATAGTTACTTCGGGGGTTTGTTCGTCCCCTAGTAATTCTTTTGAGGTAAGTATTTCTGGAGGGCCTTCTCCAACGGTTCAGTTAGCGGCATCTGCGACTATAATTTGCCCGGGAGAGCCGGTTACTTTTGTGGCCTTACCGGGAGGTCCGGGTTCAGGGCAAACCTTTAAGTGGTATATCAATAATGTGCTGACGACCGGCGTTGGACAAACCTTTGTAACCAACCAATTACAAAACAATGATCAAATTCGGGTAGAAATGACCGTTCCATCTCTGTGTGGCGGGGCAGCTTTTGGCTCAAATACGATCACGATGACAGTTCATACTGCGCCAACGGTTACTATTTCTGCACCGGGCGGCGGCCAATGCCCCGGTTCCTTGACCTTTACGGCAACCCCCAATCCGGCTACTAACGTTACTGTCTATTGGTTCAAAAACAGTAATTTCACCGGATTTACAGGAACGTCTTTCACAACAAGTAACATTTTAGACGGTGATTTAATTACTGCTTATGCTGTATCTACAGCCAATTCTTGTACCTCTTCGGTATCTAATATCGTCATTGTGCAGTTTTTACCCACAGCTATTGCAGGTAGTATTTTGGCTTCTCAAAATCCGGTTTGTGCTGGCTCTACTACTTTGCTTACACTGAGTGGTTATTCAGGAGACTCTATTAGGTGGGAGCAATTAGTTGGCTCAAGTTGGGTTACATTTGGTGGAAATACGGATGTAATCACGTCTCCGGTAGTTTCCGCTAATACTTTTATAAGAGCTGTTGTTCGTTATCAAGGTTGCTCACCGGTTACTACACCTGTATTGACCCTAAGTGTTTTACCCGGTTCTATTGCTTCCGTTTCTATTACGGCTTCTAAGAATGTGTTATGCCAAGGCGAGCAGATAATATTTACCGCAAATCCGGTTAATGCTTCCGGCCCTTCCTACACTTGGTACGTCAATAACGTTCCTGTAGCCACAACCGGTAGCCAATATACTACAAGTTTACTCAATAATGGAGATTCTATTCAGGTGGTTATGAGTGTAAGTGGAAGTTGTGCCAGTGGGTCTTTCCCCTCAAATATTATTTCTGTTACGGTGAATCCAACGCCAACGCTTTCGATTTCACAAGTAGTTGGCACAGTATGCGAAGGAAACCCGGTTTCTTTTTATGCAAATGTAACTCCAAGCGGCACTCCGGTACATTGGTACGTGAATGGCCAGCCAACCGGCGTTGTAAGTGATACTTTCAAAACTACCTCTTTAACGAATAACGACATTGTATATGCCTATGCCGTTACAGCAGCAAACTGTTCGAGCCATGTTTCTAACAATGTTTTAGTAGGACTTTCACCTATACCGCAGGTTATTATTACATCTAATATAATAAGAATTTGCCAAGGTGGAGTCGTAAACTTCACGGCTACGCCGGTTAATGCCGGATTGAATCCAACCTATCAGTGGCAGGTTGATTCCGGTTTGGGTTTTGCGGATGTTCCGGGTGCCACAGGTGCTACTTTCTCCTCAAATACATTAACAGACAATAACACTGTTCGGTGTGTCATTACTTCTGCACAAGGCTGTTCGGGCTTAGGATCTATTTCTAACCCTATTTCAATTTCAGTGGGAGCAATTCCTACGGTAACTATTACGGCATCCGATACCGTAATTTGCGCAGGAGAAGCAGTAACATTCTCAGTGCTTTCTACAACAAATGCCGGAATTACGCCAACATATCAATGGATCATAAATGGCCAAAATGTAGCAGCTAACTCTTCCAGCTTTACAACAACTACGCTTCAAAATGGAGATGTAGTTCGGGTTGTAATTAGATCGCAATCAGGCTGTTCCGGTGCTACGTCCTTCTCAAACCCAATAACAATAACTGTTAATCCTCAGCCAACGGTTAGCGTTGCTGCGCCAGGTGGAACAAGCGTTTGCCCGGGAACAGTAGTAAATTTGGTGGCAACACATATTAACGGCGGAGCTAACCCCGGTTACCAATGGAAAGTAAACGGCATTAACGCCGGTACCAATTCCGCTAACTTTTCCTTTATCCCAACCGGTAATGCAGTAGTTACTTGTGAAATAATCTCTACCGCAGGATGCTCTAATGTAAACTCAACATCTCCGGCGATTATTATTCAGGTTTTACCGGCTCCGGTAGTTACTATTTCGGTGAACCAAAATAATGTTTGTGATGGTACACAGCAGACATTTGTAGCTAATGCTACAAATGCCGGCGGAAACCCTGTTTATACATGGTTCATTAACGGACTTGTAACCGGCAGCAACTCTCCGGTTTTCTCCAGCACTTTTCTAAACTTAGATACAGTAACTTGCATTGTATCAACAGCTTCGGGATGTACCAGCGCAGTTTCTAATTCAGTTGTTACTGTTGTAAAGCCGATTCCCACGGTAGCTATCACCGCCAGTGATACGTCTATTTGTGCTGGAGATACGGTTCTATTTACTGCAACTGCCCAGAATGCCGGAATTAACCCAACCTACACTTGGAGACTCAACAACTCAATCGTTGGAACAAGTTCTGCCACATTAGTCAAAACAAATTTACAAGATGGTGATGTTATTACAGCACAAGTTACGTCTGCTGACGGCTGCACCAGTAGTGGTTCTGTAAGCAACAGCATTACTATACGGGTTTCCATAACGCCAACTGTTACTCTTTCCATAACACCAACAGGGGCTGTTTGTTTAGGAGATATGGTGAACTTCTCCGCTAACGGCTCTCCAACTATTGGTTCAAGTTATGAATGGTATCTAAATGGTATTCTTGTAGCTGGAAACAACACACCCTTGTTGTCCACAACTACATTGGCAAATGGTGATAAAGTTAAAGTACGCATAGTTTCAGCAACCGGCTGCTCTAACAACAACTCATTTTCTAATGAAATCACGGCACAGGTTCTTCCGCAGCCTACGGTTAGTATTTCAGCCTTTCCAAATCCCGCCTGCGTAGGACAAACGATTGTTTTTACGCCATTTCCATCAAATGCCGGAGTTAATCCGTTGTATGAATGGTATCGTAACGGTGTTCAGGTTGCTATGGGTTCTAATTTCCAGTCAAATAATCTTGCTAATGGAGATACCATCCAGGCCAGAATTATTTCAACTGCCGGCTGCATCGGTTCAATGAGTAATACTGTTGCTATTTCAATATTACCGACACCAACGGTTATGATTTCTACACCAAATACTACGATTTGCCAAGGAAGCTCCGTAACCTTTACGGCAGTTCCGTCTGGTAATGCCGGTGCAAATCCCTTTTATGTATGGATGGTCAATGGCGTTACCCAACCCGGTTTCAACGGAAGTACTTTTACCACTACAAATTTGGTAAATGGAGCACAGGTTCAAGCAACTGTTACCTCTACAACCGGCTGTTCCGGCTCAAATTCTGCTTCAAATATCATAGTAATGACCATAGAAAATGCTCCTACTGTGGTGGTTACGGCAAACAACACTTCAATTTGCCAGGGTGGGGTGGTTACATTTACAGCTACTCCTAACCAGCCGGTAACGTATCAATGGCGCATCAATGGTGTGAATGTACCCAATGCTTTGGCAAATACATTTACAACATCTGTTTTAAATCATGGAGACGTAGTAACCTGCGTTGTTACATCACTCAATGGCTGCACGAGCCCGCTATCGGTATCCAATCCGGTGGCCATTACTGTTACACCTTTACCCACAGCAGTTATTACGGCATCTGACACTACAATATGCCGAGGCCAAACGGTTATCTTTACGGCTTCAGCCCCGGGTGCTACAGGTTATCAATGGCAGATAAATGCCTTAAACGTAGGAACTAACTCTCCTGTTTATCAATCGAGTACACTCCAAAACGGAGATGTTGTAACAGTGATTGTGTCTGTAAGCGGTTGCTCAAACACCATCATGTCTAATCCGGTTTTGATACAAGTATCAGCAGACCCAGTTGTTTCTGTTACAGCATCTGACACAGTTATTTGTGCAGGAGAAACTGTTTTGTTTGTGCCTACAGTAACGAATGCTGGAACTTCACCTACCTACCAATGGCAAGTGAATGGAATAAATGTACCTGCTCCATTGGGAATAGGCGCAACTTTTAGCAGTTCAAATCTGAATAACGGAGAAACCGTTCGGGTTATTGTAACTTCTACTGATGGCTGTCCGGTTGGAGGCGTTGCTTCTAATGCAGTTATTATGGTCGTTAATCCGATTCCAAGCGTTACAATTGTTCCCAGTGCCACAACTGCTTGTGCAAATAGCCAAATTGTTTTCACAGCTGTTCCCAATAATGCCGGAGCAAATCCTGTTTACCAGTGGTTTGTAAACGGAGTTGTGATTCTTGGTGCAAATTCTAATATATTTACAATTAACACATTGCAAAATGGAGATTCTGTGAAAGCACAAGTTACCTCAACAACGGGGTGTGTTAGTTTGGCTTCTAATAATGTAGTTATGACAGTGTTGGCTTCGCCTACTGCAAGCATTACTGGACCTAATTCTGTGTGCCAAAATGCGGAAGTGCTGTTTTCAAATACAGATACAACTGGATCGGCTTCGGGGGCTACTTACCTTTGGAACTTTGGCACGGGTGCTGTTCCGGGTACTGCCAATTTAGAAAATCCGCCAATAGTGGTTTACACTACCACCGGCTTAAAAACAGTTACTTTAACGAAGTTTTTCCAAAATTGCTCTACATCAGTTACTTGGCTTGTAACAGTATTGCCTAAGCCTACGGCAGACTTTTCTATACCAAGTCCAAACTGTCTTGGAGGTGCGCCTTATAGCTTTACAAATACCGGCACTACCGGCTTTGGAACACAGTTTTTCTGGGACTTTGGCTCATCTGCCCAACCCTCTGCTTCTGTTCAAGAAAATCCAACCAATATTCGCTTTACCACAGGAGGCATTCATGATGTTCAGTTAATTGTTACGCAAAATGGCTGCTCAGATACAGTAATTAAGCAAGTGCTGGTAGATACATTAGCTGGTTTGAACTTAGGCCCTGATACAAGTATATGCATTGCCGAAACGCCCTACCGATTGCAGACAGGAATTTTAAATGCGCTTAGTTATGAATGGTTTAGAAATGGGTCTTTGGTTGGAAATGATTCTGTATTTTTAGCTACACAATCCGGTTTTTATTCTGTGCGTGTGCGCACAGCTACGGGTTGCGAAGGCACGGACGTAATGGAATTGACTGTTGTACCCGGCTTATTGGTTAATCTTGGCCCAGATTTAACTACATGTTATTCCAGTGCGCCGGTTATCTTAGATGCCGGAGTTGGAAATGCAACTTATCAATGGACAAGAAATGGCGTTGTGATTCAGGGAGCAGCCTCACAAACGCTTTCTGTTGATTCCAGCGGTACTTATGGAGTAACAGTTGTGCGTCCTTCCGGCTGCCAAGGCTCAGATGTGATTGTGGTTACGATAACGAATGTACTTTCTGTTGATTTAGGTCCCAATATGCTGCTGTGCAGCGTAGATCCCCGCCCCAAATTAGTTGCAGGGAATATACCCAATGCTACTTACATCTGGACATTTAACGGAACTCCTATCCCAAACACAACCGGCTTATCGGAAATTATAGTTCAAAATGCCGGTTTATACGGAGTTACGGTAGTTTCCGGCAGTTGTATTGCTCAGGATACTGTATTAGTAGATATTCAAAATACAATATCAATAGATTTAGGCCCGGATACAAGTTTTTGCCCCACAAATCCATTGGTGGTCATCACTGCACCCTATATTCCGATGGCAGCTTATACATGGACATTAGACGGAACTCCACTGCAAGTAGCTGGTAATAACGTAATTGATTATCGGGTTGGGGAATACGCCGTAAGTGTAGTAACTCCCGGAGGGTGTACCGCTGCTGACCAAATTGTGGTAACTCAAGTGCCTGCGCCAATAGCAGAGTTTCGTTCACTGCCATTCATACCGGGTATTATATCCGGAAGAAATCCCGAAGTAGTATTTGAAAACCTAAGCCAAAACTACACAGGCGTTCTCTGGGATTTTGGAGACAGTACTACTTCAACCCAAGTAAATCCAACACACCGTTATGCTAAAATCGGAGAATACTTTGTAACATTAACTGTTTTTAACGGCAATTGCTCTGCAACGATAATTCATGGGCCGGCCATAGTAGCAAATGTAGATCAGGTATTTGTGCCAACAGCATTCAGCCCGAACGGAGATAACGTAAACGACATCTTCAGTTTCCCCGTTATTGGCTTAAAATCATATACAATTACGATATTTAACCGTTGGGGGCAAAAAGTCTTTTCGAATGAAACACTAACCGACTTCTGGAAAGGCACAGACATAGGAGGCGGACAAGCACCGGAAGGCGTTTACGTCTATGTAATTCGAGGCTTGCGAGACAATGACGAACCTTTTGAACAAAAAGGATCCGTTACATTGATTCGATAAGTAACTCAAAAACACAATCTTACAGCATATTTCAAATTTCTTTGAAATATGCTGTTTCTTTTGAATACCAAGTAATACGATAATGATATTTTAATTAGACCAAAATGTATCTATATTCATATATTTGAATGTGCATATAGACATTACCATTTGAGGGCTTAGGTTCTTTATTGCTTGGTCAAAGAATGTGCTGATTTGTTCTAAATTTTCGAAATGTTTATTGGTAAACTTTCTTTTGATATGTTGCCATATCTTTTCAGCAGGGTTTAACTCTGGGCTGTAAGGAGGTAGAAATAATAGGAAGATATTTTTTGGAATGATTAGTTTTTTTGCCTTGTGGAATGCACCATTATCCAAAACCATTATTTTGTATTCTTCAGGCTCTTGCAATGAAAA
>JAIXKT010000022.1:0-7965 GCA_026932145.1 Bacteroidia bacterium | reverse complement strand
AAAATCCAATATGCAAAATATTGGTCTTGTTTATTTTTCACTATCGTATAATAGGAAACCAAAAATGGGCTGAAAAGATGCTTTATCAGCACTTTCATGATTTCTAAATCACAACCCAAAAAACTTTCGATTTGCAATGCTCAATTTTTGGATTATCCAAGTATAAAACCATAATTTGCGAAAAATTAACTTTTTAAATGAAAAAAATACTTGGCTGGATTTTTACTCCATTTCACGCACTATTTTTTATTTTAATTATTCTGATATTCCATGTTCTTCAGATAATAGCTTTACGTTTATTGGGTTATCATGCGCACAAAAAAGTTGTAGATGCGATGGAAATCTGTATGATTTTAAATTTACAGATAGTGATGGGGCTTCGGTTACGGTGCAATCCGCTACCTAAAGAGCTTAGTACCGATAAACCTTTGATTATCATATCAAATCATCAAAGTATGTTTGATATTCCGATTATCGGCTGGGTATTTCGGAAATATCATCCAAAATATATTTCTAAACGGGAACTGGCGCATGGTATTCCAAGTATTTCTTACAACATTCGTCATGGTGGTTCCATTGCCATAAACCGAGGCGATGCCGCTGAAGCCGTTCAACTTATTGCTGATTTTGGGAAATACCTTGAAAAAAACAATTTTGCCGGCTGCATTTTTCCCGAAGGTACTCGCTCACGAAACGGAGTGTTAAAACCATTCAAGACAACCGGCACTATTCAACTACTCAATGCTACACCAAACGCCCAAATTCTCCCATTAGTAATCAGCGGCTCTTGGGAAACAATGCGCTATAACTCCCTACCTACTCCTTATGGCATCAAAATAACACTCACTCCGCTTCCGCTTATTAATAGAAAAAATAAAACATCCGAAGAAATAGCCGCTGAATGTGAACAAGCTATCAAACAAGAAATTGAAAAAAATAAAAACACATAATTTGGCTGTCGCCTAAATATATTGTGGAAACATTTGTTGATAGCATTCATTACGTTTATCATAATTTATCCTTCATATACAGCTGAGTTCTATCAGATTAGAATATCTTTCAAAAATATCCAATAAGTGAAAAAAAAAGTAGCCGTTATCACCGGCAGCAGCAGCGGAATAGGCTTAGGTATTGCAAAAGAATTTGCAAAAGCCGGCTATGACCTCATGATGAATGGGTTAGAAACTAATGGCGCAGAGATAGCAGCTAATATAGCACAAGAGTTTAAAGTAACTGTTCTTTTTTCCGGAGCCAATATGCTTCACGCGGAACAAGTTATTCAGATGATACAAGAAACGGAAACGGCCTTTGGGAAAATAGATGTTTTGATAAACAACGCCGGCATACAGTACGTTGCTCCCATAGAAAATTTCCCTGCCGAAAAATGGAATGATATTATTGGAGTTAATTTGACTTCGGCGTTTTATACTACAAAAGCAGTTTTTTCTGGAATGAAACACCGTAAATTTGGCCGAATCTTGAATATAGCTTCTGCCCACGGCTTAGCAGCTTCTGAATATAAATCGGCTTATGTGGCTTCTAAACACGGAATTATAGGATTTTCTAAGGTTATTGCTTTGGAAGGTGCTCCCTATGGAATTACTTGCAACGCAATTTGCCCGGGATATGTAAGAACACCACTCGTAGAAAACCAAATTAAAGACCAAGCAAAATCACACGAAATACCCGAAGACGAAGTTATCCAAAAAATAATGCTGCACAAACAGCCCATCAAAGACTTTATATCTATTGAATCTGTAAGTGCATTATGCCTGTTTTTAGCTTCTGAACACGGAAATTTAATCACCGGAGCAGCCATCCCCATAGACGGCGGCTGGAATGCCCAATAATTCCCCCCAAAATGTTACGGAATCAAAAATAACTGTGTTTTTCTGATTCCGTAAGAAAAACTAAATCACGTTTGGAAATTAGCTCCATAATTAGACAAGACATATTTTTCCCAGTATAACACACTTAATATTCGCCACAACAAAGCAGCCGGAGTTTTTCGCTTAATAAGTTCCCATTCTTTTTCTAAATTGCTAATATTCAGCCATTTTTGGCTATAATGAAAATTATGGTTGGGAAATGGCAATTGCCGCATCCATATATTAATTGGTGCCTCAAAGCCGATTTTATCTGTTCGCATCAATATTTGCTGCGGAAGTTCTTTTTGGAAAGCATGTTTCAGTAAAATTTTAGCTGTAAAATGCTGTATTTTGAACATACCGGGCACTTGGAAAAGGTAGGAAATAAGCGGTATATCATCTGCAAAGGGGCTTCTGCTTTCTATAGAAAACCACATTGCATTTCGGTCAGCATATCGTAAGAGTGTGGGTAAAGAACTCACCTGCAATGAGTCAAATAACGCCGTATTTAGGCTAAAAAACCGATTAGACTTACGCTGCGAATAGGGCAATAATATCCACTGAGCTAATGGATGTAACGATTTGATGATTGATTTATAGGGTTCTGCATAAGTTGAAAGATATTCAAAAACCCAAGAAAAACTTCTTTGCTGAAATAATTCTCTGGCAAAATGGGAGGGCTTATTGTGAATGTATTCTGCCATCCATGGGATATAAAAGCGGTGGTATCCGGCAAAGAGTTCATCTCCGCCCTGCCCGTCAATCAACACCGGAACTTGTGCTGTATTGGCAGCACGCATTAGGCAAAATTGTGCATAAACGGATAATGACCCCGTTGGAACTTCCTGTGCTCGAATAAAATCCGGTAAGTCTAACAAAAACTGCTCCTGAGTTGGGTTGATGAATATATGCCGGCAATCACTCTGTTGAGTTATGTTTTCTGCAAAATGGCGTTCATCTTTATTCCAGTTTGGCCAAGATACGGTAAAACAAAAAGTGGGCTTTTGCCGACTGGCTGCCCAAAGACAAGAACTGTCTATTCCCCCGCTTAGGGCAAGTCCTATTGGCACATCTGCCACTTGATGTGCTAAATTAGCCTGTATTACTTTATCTCGAATTTCATCTGCATATTGCTGTGTTTTAGCTCTTGTAGGTATCTCAAAATTATTATTAATCAATACCTTACGATATTTCTGTGCCGGTTTAGCGATGCCGTTTGTAAATTCAATAAAACTTCCTGCCGGTATTTCTTCTATATTGGTGTAAAAACTTTGGGCTGTCTTTCCGCGCCATAGGTATTCCGCTACCGCTGATTCATTAATTTGTAAATCCCATAATTTTGAGGCAAAAAAAGCCTTGTATTCAGAGGCAAGGCAGGAAAAGTTTTTTTCATATCCCAAATAAAGTGGTTTCATACCAACTATATCCCGTGCAGCAATAGCATTTTGCCGGATATTATCCCAAAAAATAAAGGCAAACATACCGTTCAAACTGCTTATCCCTTCGGCACCGTATTGAATTAGCCAATGGAGCAAAACCTCTGTATCTCCTTGTGTTTTGAAAAAGATTCCTTTTTGTTTTAATGAGTGCCGAAGTTCTTTAAAATTATAGATTTCTCCATTAAAGATGAGGGCATAATTTCCGGAACTATCCAAAAAAGGTTGATGATTTTGTGGGCTTTTATCGAGGATAGCTAATTTTCGGTGCCCTAAAAATGCTGTACCGGATTGGTTTTCTAAGGATAGGATGTTGGGTAAGGTAACTTTTGAGGATTCATCACCGGCTGGGATTAAGTTTTGCGGAGTTGCGATAATGAATCCGGAATCATCGGGGCCGCGATGCGCCAGAGAGCGTGTCATGGCCAAAATTTCGCGGACATATAATCGGGTATCACGGCATAATATAGCAGCTATTCCGCACATAATTACGTAAGAATAGCGGCCAAAGCTGCTCGAACAGATTGATGTTTCAGCAGATACATTTTTGCTTCTGCATAGCTCAATCCAGTTTGTTCTGCAATAAAGCGTGTGCCTCGGTCAATTAGTTTATGGTTTGTTAGTTGCATATCTATCATAAGATTACCTTTTATATGTCCGAGTTGGGCAAATATTCCGGTTGAAATTTGATTGAGTATCATTTTTTGGGCTGTTCCGGCTTTTAAGCGTGTTGAGCCACGTAGTATTTCCGGCCCTGTTATTACCTCAATGGGAAATTCTACGGCATTGGCAATTGCTGAATTTAGGTTACAAACTAAACATCCGACTGCGGAACCGTATTTACGGGCAGTTGTTACCGCACCCAGCACATAAGGCGTTTTTCCTGACGCCGAAATTCCTAATAAAGTATCTATCTTACAATCAAATTGATATTCCTGCAAGTCAAGCCAGCCTTGTGCTAAGTTATCTTCAGCAAATTCGACAGCTTTTCGGATTGCGGTATCTCCGCCGGCAATAATTCCGATAACGCGCCCTTGCGGAACTCCAAAGGTAGGCGGGCATTCAGAGGCATCCACAATCCCTAAGCGGCCGCTTGTGCCGGCACCGATATAAAACAGCCGTCCTCCCTGCCGCATGCGGATAGCAGAAACTTCGATAAACCGCGCTACTTGTTCTAAACACAAAAACACCGCATCAGCAACGGTGGCATCCGCAGCCTGCTGTAGCCGCAACAAATCTAAAACACCTAACGAATCTAAGGAAATCCCAGCATCAGACTCCGTAGAAAAATCCTGAATCATTTGCTAATCTGATGAAAATGAACCAATTCTGGCAACGGATTTTGTATGAATAAAACATCATAAATTGAAAATGATTTTAACTCCTCTGTTATTATTTGTTTTAAGAAAAAACCGACCGAGCCAATTATCGCTGTTTTGAGACCTGTTTTATGCGGGATAATACTATTCCGTAAAAACTCCCGAATACCTTCTTGAAATAAATTATTAATTAAAAGATGGTTTTGATGTGCTAATAACCAAGGGAATACCGCAGCTAAGGTTGCGTTGGGTCTTTTGGATAAGTACACAGCATTTCTGTATTCTACAAAGTTTAATCCTAAAATTTGTTCAAAACTTAGGGCTAAGTCTTTATAACATCCGGAGCAGGTTTGGGTCAAAAATTGTTTTCCAAACCACGCGCCACTGGCTTCATCACCAAAGAGATAACCATACCCCCCCACCTGTTGAACAATATAGTTTCCGTCATAAAATGCTGAGTTAGAGCCTGTTCCAAGTATTAATGTATTTCCTTGCTGTTTTTTTAGACCGGCTCTGGCTGCTCCGAGTAGGTCATGCTCAACAAAAATTTCGGCATCCGGCAAAAATTGTTTTAGCAAAGAAAGTACCTTCTGATGGTTAAATTCATCAGAAATACCTGCACCATAAAAATAGCAGTTTGAAATAGCCTCTGTTTGGATAGCATTTAAAGTATCTCTCAGAACCGCCTCTATTGCTTCATTGGTTAATACTTTTGGGTTTAAGCCCTGTGAATGAAAATATTGCGTTTTTTGATTCGTTGTATCAATAAGTACCCAGTTTGTTTTTGACCCTCCGCTATCAGCGATTAATATCATAACTAACCACAAAGTTGAATACTTTTGGGGTAAAATTTACCATAGTTTAGGGAAAGAGATAAGAGATTCTCTATTTTTTTGAATAAAGTCTCCAAAAGTAGGTTTTTAGAGCCTCTGCCTTTAGTAATTTTGGCTGTTTGAAAAATATAAATGAACGAACAATCAACGTTTAAAATCGGCGAAAAAGAATTTAGTTCAAGATTATTGATTGGTTCTGGTGGGTATCCCAGTGCTGCGGTTTGGCGTGAAGCATTACAGGAGTCTGGTGCAGAGATATTTACGGTTTCAATTCGTCGGGTAAATTTACAACATACCCAAGATACATTTTTGACTCAGGATTTATTTGAGCGTTATCAAGTATTGCCCAACACTTCCGGGTGCTATACGGTGCGAGATGCTATTTTAACGGCAGAGTTAGCTCGGGAAGCTACCGGCGTAAATTGGATTAAATTGGAAATCTTGGGTGATGAAAAGACATTACTTCCTGACCCTATTGCAACGGTTCAGGCTGCCGAAAAACTTGTAGGGCTTGGTTTTACTGTTTTGCCGTATTGCGGAGATGATCCTATTTTATGCAAGTATTTAGAGGAGGTAGGCTGCGCTGCTGTGATGCCCTTAGCAGCACCTATTGGCAGCGGAATGGGAGTCCGAAACCCGCAAAATATCCAGCTAATTCGGGATATGGTGTCTATTCCGGTTATTATTGATGCCGGAATCGGGACGGCCTCTGATGCCGCCATTGCCATTGAATTAGGTTGTGATGCTGTGCTGCTGAATACTGCCATTGCAGATGCTCAAAACCCCGTTTTGATGGCTCGTGCCTTTAAATTAGCTATTGAAGCCGGTTATTTAGCCCGCCAAGCGGGGCGAATCCCTAAGGTTTATCACGGAAGACCATCTTCACCCATAGAGGGTACGCTGTTCTCATAAACCAATGCCACCGATAAGACATCCTATTCAAACTTATGTAGCCGGTATTTTGGCCGGAAACAGAACTATTTTAAGCCAAGCAATAACGGTTTTAGAGAGCCACCTTTCTGAAGACCAAAAGCGAGCAGCCAATATTATAGACCAGATACTTCCCTATTCAGGAAAATCTCTACGGCTTGGAATTACCGGCTCTCCGGGAGTCGGAAAAAGTTCCTTTATAGATGTTTTTGGTAATCATGCTATTATGCAGGGCAAGAAAGTAGCGGTGTTGGCCATAGACCCAAGTAGCCCGATTAGCGGCGGAAGTATCTTAGGGGACAAAACACGTATGGCGTTACTTTCCCAACAAGCTAATGCCTTCATTCGGCCAAGCCCTGCCGGCAAAAAGTTAGGGGGTACGCATACAGCTACTCGAGAAACAATATTGCTCTGTGAAGCTGCCGGCTTTGACCTCATTATAGTGGAAACAGTAGGCGTAGGCCAGTCTGAAACCGAAGTCAGCAGTATGACCGACTTATTCTTACTGCTAATCCAAGCCGGCTCCGGAGACGAACTGCAAGGAATCAAAAAGGGAATTGTAGAACTTGCTGATTATCTCTTGGTAACAAAAGCAGATAACGATAACCTTATCCGCTGCAAACGCACGCAAGCTGACTTTCAGCAAAGTGTTCATTATCAACAAAAAAAATCTAACGGAATAACTCCTATTGTAGATATTTGCTCCGCTTATACCCAACTTGGTATTGCAGAAGCCTTTCAACATTTGTATTCCTTACACCAAGCATTAATTCAACATAATTATCTTTCTAAATTTCGTGAAAATCAATATCTTCACTGGATAAAGGAATATGCAACACAACTTCTGTTAGCTGATTTTGATTTTTTTTTACAAAAAAAAGATTTTTCAAACAAACAATCTGTTCGTTTGAATGCAACTAATTTATTAAAAGATTTTTACAAGACCCAAGAAAATACTTTATTGTAAAAAACTGGTTGTGGTTCAGAAAGTATGAAAGCTATAGTTTCGTTGGTGAATCATTATTGCAATCATGGCATCATGACTCTCTATTTTCTTGGAAAAGCAAGTAGTCCTCCTGACAAATCTTCTATTTCTGGCTCTTAATGAGTTATTTACGCCTTCTGTTTCTTTTGTTAGATGCTTACTAATCCGATGATTTTCGCCCCCAAATACAGCTGAAAAGGCCTCCTAATTATCCGTACAAATCTCGTCTATACTTAGGTGCGCTACCATATCTTGCAACCTTTGAACCGCTTTTTTGTTCCTTTTTCCCAAAACATACCCGATTATCTCCTTAGTTTCCGGAGCATAAGTATAAATCAGCCATCTTTTCCTCCGCTTTTTGCGCTTTACATAAAATCAATCTTCATCTATTTGCACGGATTATAGTGCTCTTGCTTGGGCTTAACAACACACTCATAGGATACTTTAAGCATCACACAGTTTCGGCTTACGCCTAAAATAACCTCAACATCTCTGACACCACTATTTCTTAATAATATACTGGCTATCTTATGTTTAACTTTAGAGGTTGTTTAAAATTTATTTTTTTATTCTGTTAAGCATAATTCTAATCAT